>DATLMT010000191.1:0-3281 GCA_035537135.1 Burkholderiaceae bacterium
GGCAGGCATGCACCGTGTTCCCAGAACAGTCAAAGCCTTGCGTCGTGCGTCTCGGCTGGGGCCTGCGGAGAACGTGTTAAACGCTGCGCTAGCTGTCGACGAGAATTGGTCTCAGGTCGTCTGCGGGCCGGCGGCACTTTCAGGTCTCAAATCCGGCTTCGGTGCGAACGCTGCGCACTTCCGGGTGGCACATCAATTGGGCGAAGCGCCGCGCAAGTTCGGGCTGCTGCGCCTGGGAAGAAACGGCGACGCTATAAACGGTGGCGAGCTCGAACTCACGCGGGAGCGCGCCAACGAGCGCAACGCCCTTGACGTAGATGATTTCGCTCATCTGGGTGCAGCCGATCGGAGTCGAGCTCGCGCTTTGTGCCAGCGCATGCATTGCCGCCGCCCCGCTTGCGTACGGTCGCAAGCGCGCGGCGACGTCTGTTTGTATTCCCAGCGCGTCGATCACCCGTGTGAAATGAATACCAGCAGTAGCGCGCTGAGGGTCTGGCAAGAAAATCTCGGTGGCCGCGCACAAGCTGCGCTGAAGCGCCGCGCGGTGGCTAATCTCTGGTAGCGCGTCGCCGGCGCGAATTGCAATAGCAGTTCGCACGTACCCGAGCGCGCCCTGTGCTGCCGCTACGTGTCCGCTGCGCGATAGTTCATCGACCATTGCCTGCGTCGAAATGAAAGCGTCGCACAGGTCGCCAGCGAGAAGCTTCTCGCGCATAGCGCCAACTGCACCGAAGGTCGTGAGAAGTGCTACGCCGGTTTCGGCAAGAAATCGTGGAGCCAGCGATTCAACCAAACCTTGTGCAGCGCCCGCACTTAAAACATGCAGCCGGGCGCTTTCGTGGGGTGTCATTGATCGGGTTTGGCTCCCGAGATCTTCACGATGCGGTCCCACTTTGCGATGTCGCTGCCAATGAAGCGCGCGAACTCGTCCGGCGTCATCGTCATTGCCAGCGCACCCTGCTTGGCCCAACCCTCGCGCACATCGGACCGACTTGTGATCTTCGTAATCTCGGCACTGAGACGATTGACGATCTCGCGCGGAGTGTTTTTTGGCGCCATGATTCCGAGCCAGATGACGGCTTCGTAACCGGGGACGCCGGCCTCGGCCATCGTCGGTACCTGAGGCAGCACCGCAGACCGTTTCTCACCGGTGGTGCCGATCGCCCTGACCTTGCCACTGCGAACGTGATCGCTCATCGTCGGCACGGCGTCGAACATCATCTGCACCTGCCCACCCAATACATCGGTGCGCGCTCCCGAGCTTCCCTTATAAGGCACGTGAACGATGTCGACGCCTGCCATGGCTTTAAACAGTTCGCCCGCCATGTGATACGGAGTACCGTTGCCTGACGATGCATAGTTGAGCTCTTTAGGTTTCGACTTTGCAAGCTGCAACAGCTCGGCAAGCGTGTTGACTGGCACCGACGGATGGATCACGAGAACTAGATCCGAATAATTGATCGGTGCTACCGGCACGAAATCACGCAGCAGTTGGTACGGCTTGTTTGGAATCAGCGATTCGTTCACCGTGTGCGTGTTCGACATCATTAACAGCGTGTAGCCATCCGGCGCGCTCTTCGCCACCGCGTCGGTACCGATGATCGCCCCCGCGCCGGGACGGTTATCGACAACCACTGACTGGCCGAGCGCATCCTGCAGTCGCTGCCCGATGAAGCGTGCGTAAATGTCCGCCGGACCGCCGGCCGCGAACGGCACCACGATGCGCACTGGCTTCGAGGGGTATTCTTGCGCGTGCGACGCAACGCCAGCAATCGCCAGCAAGAAACCGAGCAAGAACCTTGTCGAACGTCGCATAAGCCTCTAGGGATGAGTGCAGGGCACGGAGGGCACGGTGCTAAGTGCTCGCGTAAGCACCAACGCCTACGCAATCGAGAAAGTACGCACCCGTGTCGTCTTTCGCCAGCCCGTGAATGTCGGTACCAAAGCCAGGATATCGCGCGTTCAGATCGCGCGCGAATTGCAGGTAGCGCACGATCGTCGCGTTGATCCGCTCGCCCGGAATCAGCAGCGGAATACCGGGTGGATACGGAGTAAGCAGTACCGCGGTGACGCGACCTTCGAGCTCGTCGATGGGTACGCGATCGATCGCGCTGTGCGCCATCTGCGCGTACGCATCGGTCGGCTTCATCACCGGCTCCATTTCCGACAGATACATCTCGGTAGTCAGGCGCGCGATGTCGCTCTGGCGGTAAATGTCATGCACCGAATCGCACAACTGACGTAGGCCCATTTTTTCGTACTGCGGAAATCCCTTTAGAAACTCGGGCATCACGCGCCACAGCGGCTGGTTGTGGTCGTAATCATCCTTGAACTGCTGCAGCTCGGTGACCATCGTGTTCCATCGGCCCTTGGTAATGCCGATGGTGAACATGATAAAAAATGAATACAGCCCTGTTTTCTCGACGATGATGCCGTGCTCGGCCAGATAACGCGTCACCACCGCGGCGGGAATTCCGGGATCGACGAACGAGCCATCGAGATTGAGCCCGGGCGTAATCACCGTCGCCTTGATCGGGTCAAGCATGTTGAAACCAGCGGCGACGTCGCCGAAACCGTGCCAGTCGTCGTTGGCACCCAAGATCCAGTCGTCGCGCGTGCCGATTCCTTCGTTCGGCAGCTTGTCCGGCCCCCAGACCTTGAACCACCACGAATCTCCGTATTCGACGTCGACCTTGCGCATCGCGCGCCTGAAGTCGAGCGCCTCAGTGATTGATTCTTCGACCAGTGCAGTGCCGCCGGGAGGCTCCATCATCGCCGCCGCGACGTCGCACGACGCGATGATTGCGTACTGGGGCGACGTCGACGTATGCATCAAAAACGCTTCGTTGAACATGTAGCGATCGAGGCCCTCGTTGTGCGAGTTCCGAATCAGAATCTGCGACGCCTGCGACAAGCCGGCAAGCATCTTGTGCGTTGACTGGGTCGAGAAAACCATCGAATCCTTGTTGCGGCGCCGCTCCGTTTCCAACCCGCCGATTGCGTGCATGTCGCGGTAAAAAGCGTGGAACGCGGCATGCGGCAGCCACGCTTCGTCGAAGTGCAGCGTATCGATCTTGCCGTCGAGCTGCTCATTGATCGTTTCGACGTTGTAAATGATGCCGTCATAGGTGCTCTGGGTGAGCGTCAATACCCGCGGCTTCGAGCGGCCGTTTTCCAATTGCTTGTTCTTCAACAACGGATGACGCGCAATTTTCTGCGCGATCGACTTCCACTTGAATTCCTTCAGCGGAATCGGGCCAATGATTCCGTAGTGATTGCGC
>DATLMT010000192.1:0-5187 GCA_035537135.1 Burkholderiaceae bacterium
ACGACCAGCAAAACGCGCCCCTGATACTGGCAAAGCGGCTGCGGCGATTCGTCCTGTAGCCGCGGGAACGTGTGGTTCAGTAGCGCCGGGCACGTCTGCGACGCGACCGGTGTGGCGAGCAGAGCGCCGATAGCGAACACACATAGGGCAACGGCTCGAAAGTGATTCAGCATTCCTGTTCCCGGCGGCTTGCGCCGCGAAACAGCCGATGCTAAAGAATCTGAGTTTTGGGTCAACTCGGCAGGCGCGCGTTTTTCCGGTCAGTTCGTCAGTTGCAGTGCCGTTGGGCGTCGCGACAGCGTTACGTTTGCAATCGGCGGTGGAACCGGGCCGCAGCGCGCGATAGGATTACGCCCGCACCCCACGACCCAATGCAAACCGACACTTCCCTTCCGCCGCATGTCCTCGCACTGGACGACGACCCGTCGATTCGAGCGCTCGTTTCCGATTATTTGACGGAAAACGAGCTGCGTGTGACGGCGGTTGCGAGCGGCAATGAATTGGCCGACGTGATGGCGCGCGAGGCAATTGATCTGGTCGTACTCGACCTGCGGTTGCAGGGTGAGGACGGAATGCAAATCGCCCGCAAGCTGCGCGAGGATTCGGCGGTTCCTATCTTGATGTTGACCGGACGTGTTGAGGAAGCCGATCGCGTGATGGGGCTCGAGCTCGGCGCCGACGATTACCTGACCAAGCCGTTCAGTCCGCGCGAGCTGCTTGCGCGCATCCGGGCCTTGCTGCGTCGGGCAAAGGCGCAGGCGACGGTTGCCGATCAGCTGTCCAAGGTGCGCGCATACCGCTTTGGCAGTTGGGAGCTGAACGTGGGGCTGCGCAAGTTGAAACACCGCGAAGGCCAAAAAGTCGATCTAACCAACGGAGAGTTCAGCCTTCTGACCGCATTTCTATCATCGCCGCAGCGAATCTTGACGCGCGATCAGTTGCTCGAGCTGTCGAGACTGCATAACGCGGAGGTCTACGATCGGTCAATCGATGTGCAGATTTTGCGGCTGCGCCGCAAAATTGAAGCCGATCCCGCGCACCCGCAGTTCATTACCACGGAGCGCGGAGCCGGCTATCTGTTCGATGCCGTAGTCGAAGTCGTGCGTTAGCGTTATTCGCCTGCTGTGCCGTTGTCGTCGCTTGGCGTCACTGCAACAGCTCGCGGCTGCTGATAGTGGTGATACGACGCGGAGTTCGTCCAGTCGTTGAAGTTGTCCCCGGGTGCGAACGACGTTGCGCACCCGGTGATGGCCAGCGCGGCAATGACAACTATGAAGCGTGCGTTTTTCATTTTCTATCCTCGATGCGAGTGGTGGGTGATTCGGTCGTGTCAAGCGCGCCAAAATGGCTTGGTGGCTTCGCTTGAAACGAGTTCGCGGCTGAGCCCGATGTCGCGTAACTGCCGCTCGTTAAGTTGAGTCAGCATGTAGCGCTCATTCGAGCGGCGCAGCCAATTGCGCAGTTCTTCAACGATGATTTTCATTAGATTGATTCCCATGGTGTTGAATCCATGTCAGGCCATTTGATGCGCCGGAACGCGCGCGAACTGCGCCGCGAGTTGCTGGTGCAATCGAATGCTTGCAGTCACGGCGCGGTGCCCCGCGGCGTCGGCAGCCGTCGGCGCCGGCTCGGCTTCAATCACCTCGGCGGCTTCGCCGACGAATGCCAGCAGGCTGGTGTCGCTGATCGCTTGCGCCAGTGCCGTGCCGCGCTGATCGAAGACAAAGCTTTCGCCGTCGGTCAGAAACGTGTCGCGCAGGTCACCTTCCTGCGTGATCCAGACCATTCCACGAACGACGGCGATGCTCTGGCCGAAGGCCCGATCGACTCGCAGGATCTCGCCTTTGGCGAGTTTGGTGGTTGCTTGGGTGAGGCTGGTGTCCATGACGGCTCCCGACTTTGCTTTGATGAAACGCCTTTGTTGTGTATGGCGTCATCATCGGGGGGAGCCGTTGCGTGCGCATTTCAGCGCGACGCGCGGCGATTTCAGTTGCAACAGTTAATGAGCGACCTTCTGATTGCGCAATACGCCGGCCAGGCTGCGCGCGATGTCGCGTGATACGAGTGGCTTCGCGAGGACTTCGACAACACCGGCTTCCTGCGCTCGTGTGTGCAGGGCGGGAGTGACGTATCCGCTCATCAACACAATAGGTATATCGGGGTGCAGCCTGCGAATTTCCTTTGCGAGCTCGGAGCCCGTCATCTCGGGCATCGCTTCGTCCGACAGCACGGCATCGAAGCGTTGCGGCGACACACGGAAAGTTTCGAGGGCTGCTGCGCTTGATTGGAACCCGACCGGCTCGTAGCCGAGCATCGCAAGCATCTCTTCACCGACTCTCACCAGCGCTTCTTCGTCGTCGACCAGCAGGATGGTTTCTCCATGGCCGCTTGCGATCGTCTCTGCTTCGATCGCGGGCGCCGCGACGCGGCCCCGCCGCGGTAGGTACACGGTGAATATTGCGCCGGCGCCGCGTGCGCTCTGCACGTCGATGCCGCCCCCGAGCTCGGTCACGATGCCATGCACCAGCGACAGACCGAGGCCTGTGCCCACGCCCACTCCCTTGGTCGTGAAAAAAGGATCGAAGATGCGCTCGATGACGTCCGGTGCGATGCCCACACCGGTATCGCGCACGCTTAGACGCACGTAGTTGCCGGCGCCAAGCATGCCGGTCGATACGCAGCGCGACTCGGGGAGATCGCTGACCTCCAGGTCCACCGCAAGCGTGCCTTCCGACTTCATCGCCTGCATGGCGTTGGTGCACAGGTTCAGCACAACCTGATGAATTTGCGCCGGGTCTCCCAGCACTGCAGCGTCGCCGGCAGCGAGATGACGCTCGACACGCACTCCATGCGGGACCGAATCGGCCACCAGGTCGAGCGTTTCGGCGACGATCGATTGCACGTGCACCGGCAGGCGCTCGCCGATGCTGCTGCGGCTGAAGGCAAGGATGCGCTCCACCAGCGACTTTGCGCGCATACCGGCGCTGATCGCAGCGTCGATGTTCCGCCGCAGCGGCGTGCCTTCGCGCGCGTCTTTCTGCGCCATTTCGCCGTAGCCGAGGATCGCGGACAGCACGTTGTTGAAGTCGTGAGCGATACCGCCAGCAAGTGTGCCGATCGCTTCGAGCTTTTGCGCCTGCCGCAACTGACCTTCGAGCCGCTCGCGCTCGGCTTCGGCATTCTTGCGATCAGTGATGTCTTCCATCGAACCTGCCATGCGATACGGCTGGCCTTTGTCATCGCGCAGCGCGACGCCGCGCTCGCGGTACCAGTGCCAGTGGCCGTCACGCTGGTGACGCAGACGGTATTCGACCTCCCACGATTTGCCGGCGCCGCCGAGGTACGCGGCCAACGCGTCTTTCACTCGCTTTTCGTCTTCCGGGTGATAGGCAAACAACGACCACCATTCGAGGCATGGGCGCATCGGCTCGCCGGGATCGAGCCCGAGCAGCTCCTGCGCGCGCGCTGAGAAGAAAAACGTCTCGCTGCGCATGTCCCAATCCCACATGCCTTCGTTCGATCCCGCCACCGCCAGCTGGTATCGCTCCTGTGATTCGCGCAGCGCTTCTTCGGCGCGCTTCTGCGCATCGATGTCGCTGATTGATCCGGCTACGCGCAGCGGGCGCCCGTCGCTGTCACGCACGCATTTGTTGCGATGACGAATCCAGCGGCACCTGCCGTCCGGTAGCAGCACGCGGTACTCGCCTTCGCGCAGTTCGACCGCGCCATCCAGGAAGTTCTGCAAATCGTCGCGCACGCGCTGCACGTCGTCCGGGTGATACTTGATCAGATCGCGCCACTCGGCGCGTGAACGCGTGGTCACGTCGGAATCGATACCCATAATGCGCATCGCACGCGCCGACGAGTACATGCGGTCGTTGACGACATCCCAGTCGACGATGCCGTCGTTCGATCCGGCCACAGCGAGCGCGATCCTTTGCTCGCTCTCGCGCAGTGAATCTTCGGCCCGCCTGCGCTGTGAAACGTCATTGGTCGCGCCGGCCATTTTCACTGCCTTGCCGCCGGCGTCGCGAAAACACTGCCCGCGCGAGTGAATGCAGCGCACCGTGCCGTCACGCAGGATGATGCGGTATTCGATCTCGAAGTGCTCGGTAAGTCCGCCGATGTGATCGTCTACCTGCTTCTGTAGCTCGGCGATGTCGTCGGGATGGATGTTGATCAGCTTGCCGAACTCCGTGCGAGTAACGAATTGCGCGTCCGGCGGCAGCTCAAAAATTTCTCTCATCATCGGCGACACAAAGAGCTCATCGGTGGCCAAGTTCCAGACCCAATGGCCCTCTTTCGAGCCGGTGGTGGCGATCACGTAGCGCTCTTCGGATTCGCGCAGTGCATCCTCGGCACGCCGCTGGGCATCAATGTCGCTGACCGAGCCGGCGACACGCTGCGGTTGCCCGTCGGCATTGCGCACGCACAGCCCGCGTGCGCGCACCCAGTGCCAGTTGCCGTCCTGGCGTTGCACGCGGTACTCGATCGCGTACGCCGCAGAGCGGTTCTCGAGATGCGCCTGCATCGCCTCGATGCGACGCGCGCGATCATCCGGATGAAACCGTATCGAAGCGAACCAGTGTTCGGCCTCGTTCTTCTCGGGACCCGGCGGCAACCCGAGAATCTCTCTCGCGCGCGCCGACGCAAAAACACGCTTGGCTTGAACGTCCCAATCCCAGATGCCGTCGTCCGAACCGGCCACCGCAGCGGCAAATCGCTCTTTCGACGCCTCCAGCGATGCGCTCGCAGCGCGCAGGCGCGCTAGCTTGCGCATCAGAAGCGTCAGCAGCAACGCTGCCAGCGTTGCCAGCACAGTGGTGCGCACAGCGGTGCCAACCGCTTGCTCCCGCCACGCGGCGAGTGCAACCGATGCGTCGCGCGACACCAGGACGATCATCGGATAGTCGGGCACCGCCGTCAGCGCGACGAAGCGCTCGACGCTGTCTACCGGGCTGACCATCCGCATCGGCGCCGGTGCTCCGGCCGCGCGCGCCGCAAGCAACTCACCAAGCGGCGGAAAGTGTTTGCCCAGCGCCGATTCTGCAGGCGGAAATCGGGCCAGCAAAGTGCCATCCCGGTGCATCAGTGTGACTTTTGTGGCCTTGTCGAGTTGGACGTCGCGGTAGAACTGTTGGAAGTAGTCGATGCGCCCGCGCGCAGCGATCGTTCCCGCGAACTTGC
>DATLMT010000193.1:0-2425 GCA_035537135.1 Burkholderiaceae bacterium
GTCAACTATCTATAAGCGCTGGTTATGCGTTTCGTTGCACGACGTTGCGCCCGCCACCTGGGCGGCGTGCCAGCGAGTGTTGGCGGCGGTGCGCGAAGTCGCCGATATACCGGTAACGCTGCTCGTGGTGCCCGCGTACCACGGCGAATGTTCGGCGCGGCCCGAATTCGAACGGGAAATCACTACCCAGCTCGCTGCCGGACATGAATTGGCGCTGCACGGTTATTTTCATCTCGACCCGAACGTGCCCAGCAGCGTCGTCGATTGGGTGCGACGTCGCATTTACACCGCAGGCGAAGGAGAATTTTGCGCACTCTCCGAACAAGAAGCACGAGGGCGTCTGACGCTCGGCGCTCGCTGGTTTGCCGCGAATGGCTGGCCGCTTGCGGGATTTGTCGCCCCGGCGTGGCTTCTTGGATGCGACGCGTGGAAAGCAGTGCAGGGTCACGATGGGTTGCAGTACACAAGCACGCTTACCAAAGTGATTGCGTTACCTGAGGGACACGCCATCGGAGCCCCGTGCTTGACGTACAGCGTTCGCAGTGCGTGGCGCCGGCCCATGTCGATCATTTGGAATACTGTCCTGTCGCGCATGACGCGCAACTCGCAAGTGCTGCGACTTGGATTGCATCCGCACGATGCCGACTTCCCATCGGTGACGCGGTCATGGCAGCGTTTGCTGGAGCGCGCGCTGGCGGATCGCACGCCGGTAACCAAGGCCGAATTCGTCCGGCAATGGCGCGCACGGTCGGCCGAGCTTAATCAAAGGCGGCCTGCGCTGCGACCGCTTCCGCAATCGCTGTCCTGATGTTTCCTACAAACATTCCCCTTTTAAGAGAACATTGATGAAGACTTTATCGATATTGCTCTTCGCGGCGTCGGTCGCCGCTTCGGCCGATGCTTCGGGCGCCATTACCGAAGGTCGCACCGCAAACGATCGCGCTTATGTGGCGGGAGGCATCGGACTTGAAGAGTCTGAGCGTATGAAGCAAATGGCGGATAAATACTCCTTGCAACTGATCGTCTCTTCCCGGTCGGGTGCTTATCTGGCCGATACGCGTGTAACCATAACCGGCGCTAACAGCCAGAAAGTATTAGACCTACCGCTCGACGCGCCGTGGGTGCTTGTCGACCTCGCGCCGGGTAGCTACAAAGTGTCAGTAACGCACGCGGGAATGGCGCAAGAGCGCAATGTGACGCTCGCGCCGGGCAAGCGCGAACAGATTGTTGTTCAGTTCAACGTGGCCGCGGACACTGCCAAGAGCCCGCCAGCTGCGGTGAAGTAAGGTCGTCGGCATACTGCTTGCTGGATATAGTTGGCCAACCAATCGTCTTTGACAGTTGGTTGTTCGGCCCGCGTCCATCCCCTCCCCTTCCCCGAGACGCTGGGTCATTTTCAAGGCCCCGCGTGCGCGCGGGGCTTTTATTTGGGTTGGCACAACCACTGTAGTTAAATTGCGATAATCGCAACCGGAGGCAAGAAAATGGCGACGATCATCGCAGCACGAGTTGAAACGCAGCAGCGCGCGGATGACCTGATGGCGCAACTGCAGTCACGGGGTATCTCAGTCGACGATATGCAAGCGTTTTACGTCAACCCGCCGGGCCAGCACGGAACATATCCTATCGGTGGCGACGTGGATGCCGACACCGGTACCGAGGAGTCCAACGTCGGCCAGGCATCGGGTGTTGCAGCTGGTGCGGCCGCGGGCCTCGCTGCAGGCGCTGTTGCAGGTGCCGCAATACCGCCGCTCGCGCCGATCATTGCAGTGGCGATGGCCGGCGTGGGGGCGCACGTTGGAGGGATGGCTGGAGCGCTCGCAGCGACACGAACGTCGGACGAGGAAAAGAAGGAAACCGAAAGTCGAGCACCGGACTCGGGTGCCGTCGACATGCGGCGTGGTGGAATGACGCTCGCGGTGCGAGTCGACCCCGGCACCGAAAAAACCGTGGTCGACCTATTGACGGCCGCCGCGGTGGAAGATCTAGAGCGCGCGCAAGGCGACTGGGCCAATGGTGAATGGGTTGACTTCAACCCACTTTCCCCGCCGCACAAGCTCGCGGCTCAATAAAGCAGGACCACGCTGAGTCCGACAGCCGCGCCGATAATCGCACCTGCGGCAACGTCGCTCGGATAATGTAAACCGAGCGCGACGCGCGATAGCGCAATCAGAAGCACGAGCGGACTAAGCGCCGCGCCAATCAACGGAAAGTGCCAGGTAAACACGAACGCGAAGGCCACCGCGTGGAGCGTGTGTCCCGACGGGAAGCTGAACTTGTCGAGTGCGCGCACACAGGCTCGAATATCAGGACAGGCAACAAACGGGCGCCGCCGGCCGATCGAGTGCTTGAGCCAGAAATACAATGGCAGATTGAGCAAGCCAGCAAGCGTCATTTGCGCGGCAACGTCTCGACCGTTCGTGCC
>DATLMT010000194.1:0-5241 GCA_035537135.1 Burkholderiaceae bacterium
CGCCGCCGCCCCTGCGGCCGCCGACGACATTCTTGCTGGCTTCGGAACGGCGTCGAGCGCCAGCGATCCGTTCGCTGATCTGATTCCAGCGCCAGCGTCGTCCAGGCCGGTACGAGCTCCGACCCACAGCGCAACACCGCCGCCGGCAGCAAGATCTTCTTCTAGCCCGGGCCAATTGCCGGACGATTTCGATCCATTTGGTGAGCCGGCACCGCCGCCCGCACCGAGCTCAGCCCCGCAAAACGCCGGGCCGCGCGGCGACTTCAGTGATCTGGTGCCCGCTCAGACTGAAGGTGTGGATCAGCTCTTTGGTTTACGCGGCGGTGAACCGTTTCCGCCGAATCATCCGCTGGCGGCGCCGAGTGCTGCTTCAACACCTGGGCCGGTGGGCATCGACGACCTCCTTCGGCCCGGCGCTCCGCCGCCGACCGCGCCCCGGGACGGTTCATTCATGCCGACGCAGCGCGACGATGCGTCCGAGCTGAACGCGCAGGTCCGGTTGCCGCAAGGCGCGCCTTCCTCGTCGGTAGTCCATCACTCGCCACCCGACTCCGCTGAAGGGGGCGCCACGACAACCGGCGGCATGATGCTGTCGTGGGATGAAGCAGGCAGTGGCGGTGTGTTCGACGGCACACGAACAATGGTCATCAGTGGCGAGAGCGCGGAGCGTCGCCGCGCCGAGCGGCGCCAACCTGTGGCCCCGGTCGCACTTGCCGAACCACCCGCTGAGCCTGCTGCGCCATCGACAACACCGTTGGAAAAACGGCCGTTGACCGCAGACGAGACTGAGCTAACGCGCGCGCTGCTGGAAGGGCTGGGTCTGGAGCGATGGCCGGACCCGAGTGGCGTCGACGCCGAAACAATGCGCCGCATCGGCAAGCTCATGCGAGCGGCGGTGCAGGGAACGATCGATCTACTGCGCGCGCGCGCCACGATCAAGAGCGAAGTGCAGGCGCAAATGACCATGATCGTCACGCGCGACAACAACCCGCTGAAGTTCTCACCCAACGTTGGAGCAGCGCTCGCACACCTGCTCGGTCCGGCTCAGCGCGGCTTCATGAGTGCGACGGCGGCGATGGACGATGCCTACCGAGACCTGGTCGCGCATCAGTTCGGTTTTACCGCAGGAACTCGTGCGGCGCTTGCTGATGTGTTGCGTCGCTTCGATCCGGCTGCACTTGAACAGCGACTGGTAGCCAAGTCGATGCTCGATTCACTGCTGCCGGCGAACTACAAGGCGAAGCTCTGGCATTTGTTCACCGAGCGCTTTGCGCAAATCTCTACCGAAGCCGAAGAGGATTTCCAGCGGCTGTTCGGAAAAGAATTCGTACGCGCCTACGAAGCTCAAGTAGCGAAGATGAATCTGCCGGGGCACAACGAAAAAAAGGAATAGGGTTGTGGCATGCAACTCGGGGTGAGTGCGCTGTCGCGGCCCGGCGCTCGGCCGTTTGAAAACGAAGACGCGTGTGGCTTCCTAACGCGCGACGGTATTTGCTTCTCCGTCGTCGCCGACGGCGCTGGCGGGCATAAGGGCGGAGCGACGGCGTCGAAGATCGTGGTCAGCCGTGTGCTCACCTGGTTGCGCGACAATCCGTCGTGCGAGCCGCACGCTTTGCGCCACGCGATTCTCGCTGCCAATCACGGCGTGCTGGTGGAGCAGCGGCGCGATCCGCAGCTGTCGGATATGCGTTCGACGGTCGTCGTTCTAGCGGTCGATACGCAACGCGGTCACGCGGTGTGGGGGCATGTCGGCGACTCACGCCTGTACGCATTTCGTGAAGGAGCGGTGATTCAGCGCACCAGCGACCACAGTCTGGCGCAACAGATGATCGACACCGGTTATGTTTCGGCCGAAGACATGCGTGGCTCCTTTCAACGCGCCCGGTTGTATGCAGCGTTGGGAGTGGTCGATTGCGCTCCGCCAACACTGCGCGACCCGGCGTTCGCCGTCGTCGAAGGCGACGCATTTCTACTGTGCACCGATGGCTGGTGGGACAGTATCGATATCGAGGCGGTCGAGCGCACCTTGGTGAGCGCCACCAGCGCTGATGACTGGCTGCGCAGCATGGAGCGTGAAATTCTCGACCGCCATCGTCCGGGACAGGACAATTACTCTGCACTCGCGGTGTGGTGCGGCAAGGCGGAAGCACAGTGACGCCGCAGGCGCTGCCAGCCTTCGCTGGCCGCCGATTGCAATGCGTCACGTCACATGATTGGGCTCGGTGTGCAACATCATCGTGTATTCGGCGGGCGGCGGTAGACCTTGCCAACCGCGCAGAGTCGTGGTGCCACTACGCTCATCACGCATCCACCAAAGACCGCGTCCGTGCCCCTGAGTTTCCATCAAGTGTGCAGCAGCGAACTCAGACACGGCCGGTAGCGTTTCGAGCGCGGTAACGCGCAGCGATAGAGGCCGCCCCGGCTGCTGCCACCAGCGCGCTAACTGCAGCGCGGCGTTCCAGTCGTCACGCGCGTGATCGCCCAGCGGCACGGGTTGAAGCGGCTGCTGCACCAGGTGTGCCTCAAACGCTTCAAGCGTTGCCTCGGGCTCAAGTACCCACAGGGCGATGCGCTCCAGCCATGTGTACCAAAACTCGGCGCCCGATACCGTAAGCAACGTGGACGCCGTCGGTGGAATAGCGGCCGCAAGCGTCAACGGGAAATAACGGCCCGCACGATCAACGCTGGGCATTAGCACACCGGCCCACGCCTGCGGACCACACGTCTGTGGCTGCAACGCGAAGCGCCAGATCGGACTTTCGAGATACGTTTCAGTCCAACGCTCGCCGAGCTTTGCGCGGCTCGCCAGCAGCGCCTGTTGTAGCCAAGTGTCCCACGGTGCGACGAACGTCGTCGGCAATGCGCGAGTGACGAAGTCGCCGGCGCACGGCACCTTGCCGTAGAAGCCAACCGCGGTCCCGTGACCGCTTACAGTCGTGTCGGGCACTCGAACTGTTCAAGCTCGCGGAAGCGAAATGGGTTCTGGACGCTGCTGGCTACGACCTCGAACATCGTCTTGCGGTTGTCGACGTTGAATGTGACCTTGAAGCGCTCTGGCTGCGGGCCAGTGTCGATCTGCGCACGGTCGAGCAGCCTGAACAGTGCCCATGGTCCTTCAAACACGAGACCGGCCTCGGCGCCGACCCGCTTCGGTTCGATCTGCAAGCGCACTTGAGAAGAGCCCCGTGGTCCCGGCCACTGAATCGGCATCGGCTGCTGCGGGCCGTGCGTATAGCGCACGATTTGCCCATCGACGTCGAGCAGGAATTGCGTAATCGCCGCGTCCATTTCGATCGGCTTGAAGTCAAAGCGCAGGGCTACCCCTTTCCCGCCGCTCCTGAAAAACACATCGCGAATCAATTGTGAGCGCTGCAGCTGAATCAACGCCGGACTGGTGCCGCCGCCGACTTGATCGGCGATCCGGCGAAACGTCCACGGGCGCGTGCCGACGTCGACGTGCTCTTTCAACTCGCGTTGGATGAATTCATCGAACAAACCGCCCGGTGCGAACAATCGGCCGAAGTCTTCCTGAGTGACATCACGATCGCTCGACTTGACGAACGGATAGCGGCCATTGATCGCGCGCGTGCAGAAGTCGGCAATCTGCGACAGCTTCTCGGTCAGATTGGCGCGCGTTTGCGTCTGCACGCCACGAAGGGCGACTTCTGACAGTTCATTCAACGCACCGCGAACCGGCTCTGGCATGCTCGCTGCATCACCTTTTAGCTTCAACGGCGCACCGCTTTCCGGTGGGTTGAGCTTCTTCTTTTGCGCGGCATCTACCGCCAGCAGATGCGCATAGATTTCCTGCATCAACGGCGCAACCTGATCCACCGGCGCCTTGCCTTCGGCTCCGCGTACGAATGCACGCAGGTCTTCGAAGCGCGCATCGACGATCTGCTCGGCGCTTGCCAGTTCGCGCGCCGTTGAGAGTCCGGACTTGCCCGGCAGCTTCGACGAAAATTTCTCGACCTGTTTGGCGCCGAGATCAACCCCGCGCTCGATCATGCTCTTATCAGCATCCTCGCGCCGCACCAGCGTCACCTCACGCACGATCGCACGCAGCAGCACGGGCAGTGGTGAGTCGGACGCCGAAAGTACGCGGGCAAGGTTGACACTGCCCTGAACGTCGCGCGCACGCACCAGCCGGATGTCTTTCACGAACTCCTGCCACGTGCGCGCGTAGTCTTCGAGATACAAGCGCCGCACCTCGTCGGCTACCTGCCGCTTGCGGACCAGATCTAATGGCGAACTCTTGACGCCGAGCACCCACGACTCTTCGTCGGCAAATACCTGGCTGACCCGCTCGACCGCGCCTTCAAATGCCTGGTAGCCCGCGAGTGTGTACAGACCTGGTACACCGGTGGTTAGCGGCTTGCCGCTCGCACGTGTGAACACCAGCGGTGCCGCCGCACCGACCTTGTGCGAAATCGTGAATTCAGGCGCCGTAGCGCCCACGCCCTCGCGCCGCAAGCGTTGGTAGATGCGCTCGGTGATGGTGCGACCCGCCAGCTTGCTGCGAGCCGCAGCGACCAGATCGGCGTCCACGCGCAGCGCCGGCAGCTCACGATGCCGCTCCAGCATCGCATTGAGATGCGCTTCCGCTGCGGGCCGCTGCGATGCAGGTAGGGACTGCGCCAGGTTCGTTTCCCAGTCGTCCATGACGAAGCGCTTGAACGCCTCCGGCTCCATGCGCGCAGGGTCGTAAAGCATCAAATACGCTTTCAGCGCTTCGTAAACCTGCTCGGGGCTTTGCGCACCGGCGCGCAGCAAGTCCTCGATGCGCCGATTCAGGCGCGGCAGGAATGCGTCCTGCAGCAGACGCGTATAGGTCCTATCGACGGCGGCGTTCAGCTTGTCGCCCTGATAAAGACCGAAGCTCATCGACCATGGGACCGAATTGGATTCTGCGCTGGACGTGATCGCCACCGCACGCACAGCATCGAGCACAGGCAGGACCGGCAGCACGCCAGCATCGGGGGCCACGCCGACTTTTTCGACCAGCGCTGTTACCGGCGCAATCCGCGCGCCAACTTCGGCCACATAAGCTTGATTGTTCGCGTAGCTGACCGCCCAGGCGCTGGCGAGCCCGACCGCGACCAGCACGGTCGCAGCGGCCGCGCCATAGCGAACCATGGTGCGGCGTTTTTCCCAGCGCGGATCGCTGCCGGTGAGCGGCGCTTCGGCGAACACGACTTCGCGCAACAGGCGCTGCAAAAAATAGCTGCGGCCCGCGGAGCG
>DATLMT010000195.1:0-2329 GCA_035537135.1 Burkholderiaceae bacterium
GCAAGATCGGCGGAGGTGAGGCGAGCGGCAATATCGAGGCGCGGCAAGGCCCAGGCGGACTGTCACTGAATGCCCGCGTTGCGCTCAGCGGTGTCGATGGTGCGGCCTTGCATTATCGAACGCTTACCATGCCATCGGGGCGCGCATCGTTGCAGATGACGTTGTCGAGCCAGGGTCGCAGTGCATCGGCGTTGAGTGGCGCAACATCGGGCAGCGGCACCGTGACGCTGGAAGCCGCGCGCATCGCCGGTCTAGATCCCCGCGCGTTCGATCTCGCGATCCGCGCTAGTGATGCCGGTCAGCCGACCGACGATGTTCGTTTGCGCAAGATCGTCGAGCCGGCCTTGTCCGGTGGGGCGCTTCTGGTGTCGTCGGCGCAAATCCCGTTCACGCTGCGCGATGGCCGACTTCGCGTCAGCGCAACCGCATTGGAAGCGGACGGCGTTCGCGCCATGGTGTCCGGTGGCTACGATATTCCGGCCGATCAGGCTGATGTTCGCGCCACATTGGCGGCGCCGGGCGCGAGTGCCGGACAACCGGGGGCGCCGGAGATCCAGATTTTCGCTGCCGGTCCGCCGGATGCGCTGAACAAGACCGTCGACGTCGCGGCATTGTCGTCCTGGCTTGCGGTGCGCACGATCGACCGTGAAACCAAACGGCTCGATTCAATTGAGCGCGGGGAGGCAACGCCGACCTCCCTGCTGCCACCGCAACAGACGCCGCCTCTGCAGACGCCGTCGCAACCCCCACAGTCACAGGTTTCGCGCCCTCAAGTCCAGCAGCCGCAAGTTCAGGTGCCACAGTCGTCCAGCACCCCATCCGAGGCGATATCGTCTCCGCCAGCGGCTGATACGCCACGTCCATCGGCACCCAGGCCACGCGTGAGCGCGCCGCGCCCGCCTGCAGCTCCACCGGTTGCGAACGCACCGACTGCAAGCCAGCAAGCACAGCAGCTTCCGCCACCATTGCCGCCGCCGATCGAAGTTCGGCCTGCGCCATCTGTTGCGCGCCCGGTCAGGCCCAGGCCGCCGCTGATACTGACGCCGCCCGCCGCAACCGTGCAGCCGTCGTTCTAGAGCGAGATGGAATAAGTTTGAATCGCCGTACCCGTTGGCGCGGAACCGCAGTCAGCGTTGAAATGAAAAAGGCGAGGCTCATGGCCTCGCCTTTTATTTGCCACACCAGATCACCAGGACCGCCTTACTCGGCGGGGACCGGAGACTTTGCTTCGATGGGAGCGATCGTCGTTGCCGCCTGCGCGCGCGTGCGGAAGTAATCCAGCACGAATAGCCGGATCGCCGAGGATAGATTGCCCTGCTGGCGATTGTTGTCGATCTCGCCGACGAGTTCGGACAGCGTCACGTTTCGCAAACCTGAAATTTCTTTCATTCCGTTCCAGAATGCTTCTTCGAGACTGACGCTGGTCTTGTGACCTGCGACCACGATCGATCTTTTTACGACCGGTGACTTCATGATGCTTCTCCACCGTCGATACGATGCTGATCAAGTTGCTGGCGGACGCGTTCGCCGCGTGCCTCTTCGAGTTCGCGTTCGGATTTGCTGCGGCCGAACAGCGCGCGGTTGGCCGCGGCTTCCTGTTCGGCGCGTTCGCGCGTCACGTGTTTTTTGAATCGCTTTAAATTGACAAGATCGCCCATGCTGGCCCCGTCACGCAGTCGCGGTCGTCATTGCAGCGATGCGGTCAATCGACGGATGCATATGGGCGCTCCCTGCATCCAGATTGGCCGACGACGCGCAAGCGAGCTCGATGCTCATTTATCAAATCCCTATCAATCCACTCTGGTCGCAAACGTCTTGCGTTGATGTCTTGCAATATTTTTGCTGTACCACGGCGAACTGCCGCGGTGAAAGCCAGAGCAGCATAATTCTTTAGGCGGTATGCGAAGGGGTGACGAGTTGTCGCGCATAGCGCCATGCGTGAATCACCCGGGGTGCGTCATTTCGCGCGGCTTCACCAGACGATCGAATTCAGCGCCAGAAACAAATCCCAGCCTGACGGCCTCTTCCTTCAGAGTCGTGCCGCGTGCATGCGCAGATTTGGCTACTTTGGCGGCATTGTCGTAACCGATCTTCGGGGCCAGCGCCGTCACTAACATCAACGAGCGCTCCATCAGTTCATGGATGCGTTTCTCGTCAGCGCGAATCCCGTCGACGCAATGCTCCGTAAAAGACCGGATAGCGTCAGCCATCAGTTGAATGGAATTCATCATGCAAAATGCCAACAGCGGCTTGTAGACGTTCAGTTCGAAGTGTCCCTGGCTGCCGGCGGTCGTGATCGCTGTCTGGTTTCCGAACACCTGGCAGCACA
>DATLMT010000196.1:0-7623 GCA_035537135.1 Burkholderiaceae bacterium
CGTCCGTTGCCTTGCTCTTGCCGCCGCCTTTGCCGCCACTGGCGGCCCGCCTATCCATCTATTGACTAATGCGCCATCGAAATGACGCGCGATTGTAACGA
Source organism: Burkholderiaceae bacterium (assembly GCA_035537135.1). Taxonomy (GTDB): domain Bacteria; phylum Pseudomonadota; class Gammaproteobacteria; order Burkholderiales; family Burkholderiaceae_F; genus JACCZX01. The sequence goes on from DATLMT010000196.1 coordinate 102, forward strand.
CGGGTCGGGTATCAGATCGGCGCTGTGCGCGATTGCAGCCAGGCGGCGGCATTGCCGCTAACGTGCGCGCCTACTCGGCGGCGAACTTCGGAGTGATAGGTGTTGAGCCATCTGACTTCATCATCGCGCAACATGGAGCGTTCGATCAAGCGCGTGTCGATCGGCGACAATGTCAGCGTTTCGAATTGAAGAAACTCACCGAACTCACTCGATTCCGCAAGCACGGCCGGAACGTTCATCACCAGGTTTTCGATGCGAACTCCCCAGCGCCCGGCGCGGTAGATGCCGGGTTCATTCGACGTGATCATGCCGGGTTCCATCGCCGTCTGCGGCTCCGGCGGCAAATGGGGAGTGATGCCGTGGGGCCCCTCGTGCACGTTCAAAAAGTAGCCGACACCGTGTCCGGTTCCATGGCCGAAGTCGACACCAGCGGCCCAGATCGGAGCTCGTGCAATCGTGTCGAGCATCGGGCTGCGCGTGCCGCGCGGAAATTTTGCCATCGATAGCGCAATCATTCCTTTCAGCACGAGTGTGTAATCGCGCCGCTGATCCGAAGTTGTTTCGCCAATCGGCACCACGCGCGTGATGTCGGTCGTCCCATATTCGTACTGCCCACCCGAATCAATTAACAGCAGCCCGTTACCGACCTGTCCAGGCATGCATATCGTGGCGTGCGAATCGTCGGTGGCACGGTAGTGCGGCAGCGCCCCGTTGGCGTTGAAGCCCGCGATCGGATAAAAGCTCGGGCATACGTAACCGGGTCGCCGCTCGCGCGACTCGATCACCCTCTGACCGACAGTCATCTCGGTAATCGTTTCGTGGCCGAGCGCCGCTTCGAACCACGCGAAAAACTCCGCCAGCGCTGCCCCGTCCTGCTCCATTGCATGGCGAATGTGATGCGCTTCGGCGTCGGTCTTGCGGCTCTTCAAGAGCGTCGACGGATTGATCGCTTCGATGATCTGCACGAAGTCGGGCACCCACTGCCGCAGGCCATGAGTGATTCGACGCGGATCGACCAGTAGCTTCGCTTCTGCAGGCAGCGTCTGCAGCGCTGTCGCTGCACCGTCATAGCGCGCTAGAGCAATACCGTCAGCGGCCAGGCGGGATGCCAGCTGCGCGTCGACCTTTCCATCGGCGACGAACAACGTGGCGTTGTTGGCGTCGATCAGCAAGTGCGCAACGAACACGGGGTTGTAGCTGACGTCGGCGCCCCGCAGGTTGGTGAGCCACGCTATGTCATCGAGCGTTGAGATCCAGTGATGCGTGGCGCCGTGCTGCCGCATCTGCTGACGCACCGAGGCGAGCTTGTCGGCGCGCGGGGTTGCTGCGAACGGTGCGAGGTGTTCGTACACCGGCTGCGTGGGCAAAGCGGCGCGGTCATCCCAAACGTCGTCGAGCAGATCGAGATCTGTGCGCAATTGGACGCCGCGCTCGTTCAGCGTCGATTGCAGTGCGCGTGCACTTGCCAGTCCGAGCACTGCGCCGTCGACTGCGACTTGCGCGCCTGATGCGACATGTTCAGCCAGCCAATCAAGATGTGCGGAACTGCCGGCACCGCCTATCTTCATCAATTCGATGCCGGTGCCCGCCAGCTGGCCCTCGGCCTGCGCCCAGTAGCGGCTGTCAGCCCAAACACCTGCAAAATCTTCGGTCACAACCAGCGTCCCCATGGAGCCGGTGAAACCCGAGAGCCATTCACGCCCTTGCCACCGCTCGGGCAGGTACTCCGAAAGATGAGGATCGCTCGAGGGCACGACAACGGCGGCCATGTTGTGTCGCTGCATCACACGACGCAGCTTTTCTATGCGGGAGCGAACCGTGCCGCGGCGGGCGTCTATGGTGTCCATGGCGAGCTGTGGAGAAGCAAAATCGAAGTGTAAGGCTGCGTACGCCTACGGCACGGCTCGGCGTGCATTCAAGCGCTGTGACCACCCCGGGATTCTTCGCTCCATCGTTCGAACAAGATTGTCATGCACTCGTGTTCGAAACTCCTGATCCGGCCGTATCGGCGTTGCTGTCGCGCGGAAGGCTTGAGTTCCAGTCGGCGCAGCCGCAAGCGGCACCGAGCGCAGCTGGATCGCGAACACGTCGGTGCGATTCGCCAAATCGCCGCTGTTAGTTCGCACGTAAACAGGAACGAACACGTTATTCGCGCTGGTCAGTGCCTGATAGTCGCCGATGAACAATCCGCGTGCGTTTGGCGCGGTTGCCATATCAAACGCCGCGGTCAAGCGATTCTCCTGCCATGTCGCGCCATCAGCGGAGCGCGCGAAGATGAGCTCGGTAGGCAGCGTGACCGGGTCCGAGGTATTTGAGCGGAAGTCGTAATACGTCACGCCAATGGTGCCGTTAGCCCGCACGTGAATGCTTGGGGTAAATGCTTGTGTGTTTGGCGCCGAATTGATCTGCAACGGCGCGCTCCACGTAATCCCGCCGTCAATCGAACGCGATAGCGCGATGCCGTCGCGCGCTCCGCCTGAAAACCGGGCGTCCTGCCAAACGACGAACAAATTGCCGTTCGGTGCGACCGCGATCTGCGCAAGACCGGCGCCGTCGCGGACGGGCGTTGCGGTTTCAGGATCGCGTGCACCGATGGAGAGCAGATCCGCGACTCGGATCGGGGCACTCCAGCTTCCTCCTTTATCGGTCGACCTCAACACGTTAAGCGTTGCGGTGACCTGACCGCCCATGGCTTCATCGAGCTGAGTGAACAAGTTGATCAGCGTGCCATTGGGCAGCACAACAATGAGATTGCCGATCGTCTGACTGCGCGGGCCGGGATCAAATATCGGGCGGGCACCTTCCCAGGTGGTGCCGCCGTCGGTTGTGCGTGCAAAAATCGTCGGACCACCGCCGCTGGCAACGAGTCGATCCCACACAGCGTAAACGTAGCTAGCATCCGTCGGATCGGCAGTGATCGAGTTCTTGTCGTTAAAGAATAGAGAGCCGTCGCGGATCAGTGTCGATGGGTTGCTCCACGTGCGGCCGGAATCAGTCGAGCGGCTCACCAGCATCGCGCTGACTGAGCCGGGTGCAAGCGAAGCGCCCTGTGTTGCAAGCGCCATTTGATAGGCGTTGCCGTTAGGCGCGAAGGTTACCCACGGGTCGGTAGCGCGTTCGTAGTCGCCACCGTTGGCTGCATTACCACCAGCGCAGCGCGTAAATGGAGCCGATGTGCGTGACCACGTCGCGCCACCATCCAATGTAAAAGCAGTCAGCAAGCCATTGGCAAGGCCGCCGGACCAACGGTCCTGTTGCCAGACCGCAACGATATTGGCCGAATTGCTCGGATTGACCGCCGCGTAGGGCTCGACCTCGGAATTGCGGTACTCGGTGCCGCCAAGCACTCCGCCGGTGCAGTTGGCCGCAAACGGTGTGTCGCCGGAGATACGCATAGCAGTGTCCGCGATCAGCGGCGGAAGCACAACAGTGGGTGGCGCAGGAACAGGAGCAGGAGGGATTGGTTGCGCCGGTGTTGGCGTCGAGTCCGAGCCGCCACCGCACCCCGCCAGCGCCGCACACGTCACCGCGACCCATGCACAACGACGCGCAGACGTCTCTGTCATCGACAGCATCCAACAACCGTTAAACGAAGCACATTCTGACAGCACGTTCGCATCGACTGAGACGACTAGCTATCTCGCGGGATACATACACGCAAACCATCATCCAGAAAAGACGTGTATTCAATGGCGTGAGCGGTCGATCACGGGCGTCTCTTTTTTCCGCGCGTGCGTTACGCTGGAGGCGTTACCGGTTGCTTACGGCGATTGCATTCGATGGCTTCTGAACTGATTCGCAAAGCCAAGGTGCCCACGATGGCGGGCGCCGATGCGGTAAGCATCGCTGCCGGGTGCGATCAATGTGGTGATTCGCTGGCTGGTTTGCGCGTTGTACGGCGCCCGATCGGCGCAACGATGCGTGCCTTCTGCTGCAACGGCTGTGCGTTTATCGCGGAACAACTGTTCCTGGCGCACGCGGGAAGCAGAGACCGTGCTCTGCTCAACGCATCGATCGCGGCGGAAGCCGAAGCGACATCGGCGGCCATGGAGGCCGCTACCGCTGCCGGCTCCCATCTGCAGCTTTCGATTCGCGGCATGGTATGCGGCGCGTGCGCGCTAATGATCGAACAAAGCGTGCGCATGGTGCCAGGCGTCGTGAAGGCAAGCGTCGACTTTGCGACGCATACGGCGTATATCGCTTTCGATCCTAAGCAGGTTACGCGCGGTGAGTTGCAGCGTGCGATCGAGCGCGCGGGGTATGACGCCGGCCGAGTCCCGCGTGACGACGCGCGTATCGAAGCGCAGGTGCGTCGTGTTGATCTTTTGCGCGTGGTGATCGCTTGGCTTGCGGCGACGCAGGTGCTGATGCTTTCGCTGCCGCTGTACGTTGCAGGCTCGGCGTCAATTGGTCCGGAAATCGAGCGGCTGCTGCAGGGTGCAAGCTTCGTGCTGATCCTGCCGTCGCTGCTTTTTTCGGCGCAGCCGCTGTACCGCGCCGCATGGAGCCAGCTTCGAATGTGGCGCATGGCGGCGATCGGCCTCGAGCTGCCTGCCGTGACGGCGATCAGCGTCGCAATCGGCGCAAGTGCGTTTGCCGCGATCATGGGCCGCGGTGCGATTTACTTCGATGCGGTGGCTTTGGTGATCGCGTTTGCAATTACATCGCGCTGGGTACTCGCGGGCGGTGTGCTCATCGCGCGCGCGCAGGTGGAAGCGGCGCGCCGCCAATCGACCAGTGCGCTGCGATTGGTTGCGTTTCCGTCGTCGCTCGCGACCGAATCGGTCACGGCGCACCAGATGAAGCCGGGGGCGCGACTGCTGGTGCCGCCGGGCGAGGCGGTACCGTCGGACGGCGTGGTAGTGCACGGTCGTTCAAGTTCTTCGCAGGCATCCCTGACCGGCGAATCGTTGCCGGTCGAAAAATCCGCCGGCGCGCCGGTTCTTGCAGGGGCGATCAATCTGGATCAACCACTCGTAATCGAGGTGGGTCGCAGCGGCACGGAGTCGAGCTCGCTCGCTCTACAGCGGATGGCGGAAGACGCTGGGCGCGAGCGCCCGCGCACGGATGAGCTAGCGGCGCGCTTGGCGGCGCCTTATCTCTGGCTGATGGGGGCAGCGACGCTGTTGACTCTGCTTGGTTGGCTGCTGGTCGATCCTTCGCGGGCGGTAGCGAGCGTCATTGCAGTATTGATTGCGGCGTGCCCTTGTGCGTTGCTGCTGGCAGCGCCGGCGGCCACGGCGGCGGCGCAATCTTCTCTTGCCAGACGCGGCGTACTGATCGCGCGCACATGCGCCATTGAAGCGCTTGCGAGTGCAGATCTGTTGGCCTGCGACAAGACCGGCACGCTGACGACTGGAGAGCCTCGTTTGCTGCGGCAGTTGCTGCTGCGCACGGCAGACCCCGAATACACACTAGCGATCGCCGCGGCGATGGAGACGCTGTCGACGCACCCATACGCGCGCGCGTTGATCGGCGCTGTGCAGTCGCTCGGCAAGTCATTGCCGCCGCTGACGGATGGGCGGGTGGAAGCATCGGCTGGAATCGAAGCGACGGTTAGCGGCCGCCGATACCGGCTCGGCAAGATGGAATTCGCGCTTGTCGACAAGCAGGCGGCGCAGCGTGCCGACGTGGCGGCGATCGCAGCGCGCGAGGGATTACACGCGGCGAGCGTGCTGGTGCTTGCTGACGCTGAGGGAGCCGTCGCGCTTTTTGTGTTCGGCGAGCGCCTGCGCGACGACGCGGCGTTAATGATCGACACCGTTGCTGAACGCGGTGTCGAGCCGGTATTACTCTCGGGTGACCGGCGTGGTCCCGTGCACGCGGTTGCTGCTTCGCTCGGCATCGAGCGCGCGCTTGCGCATCAGACGCCGCATAGCAAGTGCGAATGGGTTGCCGGCCAGCAGCGCGCCGGGCACAGGGTTGCGATGTTCGGCGACGGCATCAACGATGCGCCGGCGCTGGCACGTGCTGACGTCTCGATTGCGTTAGGCGACGGCTCTGCTACTGCACAGCAGCGCGCTGATGTGATCGTGCAATCGTCGCGGCTGGCAGACATCGAATACGCGTTCACGGTGGCACGCCGCGCGATGCGCCTTGCGCACCAGAACCTCGGCCTCGCTCTTGGATGCAACCTCAGCTTCGTCGCACTCGCGGCGCTCGGAATCACGTCGCCGGCGGTCGCAGTGGCGGGCACCGCGGGCAGTGCACTGCTCGTTCTCGGAAACGGCGCGCGGCTGCTGCGCAGCCAGGACGTCCGCCAGGGTGAAACAAAGCGTAAGCGAGCCGGTCGGCTCAGGCTAAGCGCAAAGAGCTGACTGCCGGGTTGCTGTATCACTCGCTGGCTGCGGACGTCAGCGTCATCACAAGTATCATCGGGCGCTTGAAGATTGGCGCGTCAAGCGCCTTGCGGTAATGAAAAGCGCAGATATTCGCGAAAAATTCCTGCGGTACTTTGAATCGAACGGTCACACGATCGTGCGTGCTTCGAGCTTGCTCACGGCATCCGACGACCCGACGCTGCTGTTCGTCAATTCCGGCATGGTGCAGTTCAAAGACGTGTTCACTGGACGCGAGAGGCGACCGTATACGCGCGCAACCACGTCGCAGAAGTCGCTGCGCGCCGGCGGCAAGCACAACGATCTGGAAAACGTTGGCTACACCGCGCGGCATCACACGTTTTTCGAGATGCTCGGCAACTTCAGCTTCGGCGATTACTTCAAGCGCGATGCAATCCGCTTTGCATGGCAGCTGCTGACCGAGGTATACGGGCTGCCGAAAGAGAAGCTTTGGGCTACGGTATACATCGATGACGACGAGGCCTACGACATCTGGACTAAGGAGATCGGCGTGCCGGCTGATCGCGTCGTGCGCATTGGCGACAAGCCTGGGCAACCGAAGTATGTCTCGGACAACTTCTGGCAGATGGCGGATACCGGACCCTGCGGGCCGTGCAGCGAAATCTTTTACGACCATGGGCCGGAAGTCGAGGGTGGCCCACCGGGTTCGCCCGATGCCGAGGGCGACCGCTACATCGAAGTCTGGAACCTTGTGTTCATGCAGTTCGACCGCGATGCTGCCGGCGTGCTAACGCCGCTGCCGCGCCCTTGCGTCGACACCGGCATGGGTCTCGAGCGGCTGGCAGCCGTGCTGCAGCGCGTCCACTCGAACTACGACATCGATCTGTTTCAGAGCCTGATCAAGGCGGCGGCCCGTGAGACGCGTGCGAAGGATCTGCACAACAATTCGCTTAAGGTCATCGCCGATCACATTCGCGCGTGCTCATTCTTGATCGCCGACGGCGTGATCCCCGGCAACGAAGGCCGGGGCTACGTGCTCCGCCGGATCATTCGCCGTGCTTTGCGGCACGGTTACAAACTGGGGCAAACAGAGCCGTTCTTTTTCAAAATCGTCCGTGATGTCGCGGCCGAGATGGGCGCAGCGTATCCAGAGCTGATTGAACAGCAGCCACGCATCGAGTCCGTGCTGAATCAGGAAGAAGAGCGCTTCGGCGAAACGCTCG
>DATLMT010000197.1:0-2212 GCA_035537135.1 Burkholderiaceae bacterium
TCGTAGCGCATCCAGCGCAACCGGTGCGATATTGCCGGCGACCTGAACGCGCCTGCCGGCGGCCTCGATCATCAAACCCGTAAGCCGGCTTGTCGTTGTCTTGCCGTTCGTACCGGTAACGCCAACAATGCGGGGTGCGTATCCGCGCTCCGCTTTCAAGCGCGTCATTTCGCGCGCGAAGAGCTCAATTTCGCCGACCACCTCGATCTTGCGTTTGTGCGCCGCTTTGACCAACGGCGCCGCGGGCGACAGGGTCGGCGACAGCCCCGGGCTTAGCGCCAGAAGCTGCACCTTGTCCAGCAGCGCAAGTGAGAAATCGCCGGCAACGAACGAAACCTCCGGCAACTCGGTGCGCAGCTCGGCCAACCGCGGTGGATCGCTTCGCGTATCTGCGACGCGCACAGCGTAGCCGCTCGACTCGAGGTGACGCGCCATCGCGAGTCCACTGTCCCCCAGGCCGAGTACAAGCGCAAGAACGAGTACCCGATCGGTCATCGAATCTTCAATGTCGACAGGCCGACCAACACAAGCATCATCGTGATGATCCAAAACCGCACCACGACCTGCGTCTCCTTCCAGCCGGAAAGTTCGAAGTGGTGGTGCAGCGGAGCCATTCGAAAGATGCGCCGGCCTCCGCTCGACTTGAAGTACGCGACCTGCAGCATCACTGAAATCGTTTCGATGACAAAGACGCCGCCCATGATGAAAAGGACGATCTCCTGCCGCGCGATCACCGCAATAGTGCCGAGCGCGCCACCGAGCGCCAGTGCCCCAACATCGCCCATAAACACTTCGGCCGGATAGGCGTTGAACCACAGAAACGCAAGGCCGGCGCCGGCAATCGCTGCGCAGATGATCACGAGCTCGCCCGCACCGGGGATATACGGAAACAACAGATAGCGCGCGTAATCGGCGCGTCCAACGACGTAGGCGAATACACCGAGGGCGGAACCGATCATCACCGTCGGCATGATTGCCAGTCCATCCAGTCCATCTGTCAGGTTCACCGCATTGCTGGTGCCGACAATCACGAGATACGACAGCACGACGAATCCGAACACGCCAAGTGGATATGCAATGTTTTTGAAAAATGGCACCAGCAGATCGGAGCGCGGTGGCAGGTCAATGTAAAAGCCCTGCGTGACCCATTGGTGCATCAGATCCCAAATACGGTCGGTCGATGGCGCCGCGATCGCAAACGCGAGGTAAAACGACGCCGCCAGCCCGATCGCCGATTGCCACGCGTATTTCTCGCGCGCGCTCATTCCTTTCGGATTTCCGTGCACGACCTTTCGATAATCGTCAATCCATCCGATCATTCCGAAGCCGAGCGTGACGATCAGCGTGACCCAGATGAAGCGGTTCGACAAATCAGCCCACAGCAAGGTCGTCACGCCGATCGCGATCAGGATCAGCGCGCCGCCCATCGTTGGTGTACCGGTCTTTGTCAGGTGCGACTGCGGGCCGTCCTCCCGCACTGCCTGGCCGATCTTCAATGCAGCGAGTCGCCGGATAACCCAGGGGCCCGCTGCCAGACCGATCAGCATCGACGTGCCGGCGGCCAGCACCGCCCGCAGCGTCAGATACGAGAAGACGTTAAACGACCGAATGTCCTTGGCCAGCCATTCGAAGAGCTCGAGCAGCATCAGTGCACCGATTCCATCTTTTGCGCCGCTAATGCCTGCACGACTCGCTCCATCTGCATGAAGCGCGACCCTTTAATCAGGACCGTAGCGCCCTTCAAATTTGAACGCAGCGCGGTAATCAGTGCATTGATTTCCTCGAAGTGAACGGCATCTGCTCCAAACGCATGCACGGTTTCGCGGGTCAGCGGCCCGAGTGCAAAAAGAGAATCGATGCCGCACTCACGGGCGTAGCGCCCCACCTCGCGATGAAACTCCGGCCCGCGCACGCCAACTTCTCCCATATCGCCCAACACCAACACTCTCGGCGCCGGCGCTGCAGCGAGCAGGTCGATCGCAGCGCGGACTGAATCGGGATTCGCGTTGTACGTGTCGTCAATCACTTCGCAGCCGTTGACTCGCAGCCTGACACCGCGTCCCGCCACCGGCCGCCAGCCGTTCAAGCCGGCGGCTATAGCCACCACATCGATGTCAGCAGCAATGGCGCAGGCTGTCGCAGCCAACGCATTGCGAACGTTGTGCAAACCGCCGGTGGCCAAGCGGACATCGACCAATCCCGAGGGCGTCGC
>DATLMT010000198.1:0-2854 GCA_035537135.1 Burkholderiaceae bacterium
GGCGGAGGCCAACGAACGTGGCGCCGACGCATTCCATGGTGCTTCCGGACCGCTGCACGTATCCGACTTGCGATCACCGCATCCCGCTGCGGCTCTGTTCGTAGAAGCTGCGCAACAAGCAGGTCTGGAACTCAACAACGATTTTGCGGCGCAGACGCAGGAGGGCGTCGGGTGGTATCAGGTCACGCAGAAAAATGGTGAACGCTGGAGCGCGGCGCGCGCGTACCTGACCCCCGTGTGCCGCCGGCCGAACCTGCACGTGCTCACCGACGCGCTGGCAACACGGATCGTTATCCAGGCAAGGCGCGCGATCGGCATCAAGCTGCGTCAGGACAACGTCGAGCGCGAGCTTCGTGCGCAGCGCGAGGTGCTGATTGCGGCCGGTGCTCTGCAGTCGCCGCAATTGCTGATGGTGTCCGGCATCGGGCCCGCAGCGCACCTGCGCGAACTCAACATCGAGACGGTTGCTAATCTGCCGGTTGGCGACAACTTGCACGATCATCCGGATATCACAATCAACCGCCGCGTGGCAGACAGTGATCTGCTGGGATTCTCCTTGATCGGCGGTTTCAAGCTGTTGCGTGCGATGCGGCGCTGGCGCCGCGAGCGTCGCGGCGTGCTGACCTCCAACTTTGCCGAGGCGGGCGCGTTCATTCGCACATTGCCTGAGCTGCAGCGTCCCGACCTTCAGTTGCATTTCGTCATCGGCATGGTCGACAACCATAACCGCACGTACCACTGGGGGCATGGCATGAGCTGCCACGCCACTGCACTGCAGCCTAAAAGCCGCGGCACAGTGCGGCTAGCGTCGCGTGACATGCACGACGCTCCACTGATCGACCCGGCGTTCCTTTCGGACCCTAACGATCTCGAAACGCTATTGCGCGGATTCAAATGGGTGCGCAAGATTTTTGCGCAGCCGGCGTTTGAAGGGTACGAAGGTACCAATCCTTCGCGCGAATTGCATTTCTCGAACGTGCAGAGTGACGACGAAATCAGGCAGGCGATCCGCGAGCGCGCCGATACGATTTATCACCCAGTCGGTACCTGCCGCATGGGCTCGGACGAGCGCGCGGTGGTCGACCCACAATGCCGTGTGCGCGGTGTCGAGCGACTGCGGGTTGTCGATGCTTCGGTAATGCCGACGCTGGTATCGGGCAACACCAATGCGCCTGTGATCATGATTGCCGAAAAGGCAGCGGATCTGATTAAGCAATCTATTTAAGTAAACAAGGCGCTGATCTAAGCACACAGCCGCGGCTCGATACAATTCATTAAATGAATAACGTCGAATCGCAGTTGCGCGAGCTGCTCGCGCGCCGCATCCTGATGCTGGATGGCGCGATGGGCACGATGATCCAGCGCTACAAGCTGTCGGAAGCAGACTTTCGCGGCGAGCGCTTTGCTCATCACGCGGTTGACGTCAGAGGCAACAACGACCTGCTGTCGTTGACCCGGCCTGATGTAGTGCGCGAAATTCATAAGGCGTATCTGCAAGCGGGCGCCGATTTGATCGAAACGAATACCTTCGGTGCGACCTCTATTGCGCAACATGACTACGGCCTGGCGCACGTGGCGTACGACATCAACCTCGAAGCGGCGAAGATTGCGAAGGCCGTGTGCATGGAACATTCGACGGCGGAAAAGCCGCGCTTCGTCGTTGGCGCGCTCGGTCCAACGCCAAAAACGGCGTCGATCTCGCCCGACGTTAACGATCCCGGCGCGCGCAACGTCACCTTCGATGAACTGGTCGCATCGTACGGCGAGCAGGCGCGTGGGCTGCTGGACGGCGGAGCCGATCTGCTGATTGTCGAAACGATTTTCGATACGCTCAACGCGAAGGCCGCGTTGTTTGCGATTGATGCTGAGTTCGAGCGCCGAGGTGGTCGCGTACCGCTGATGATCTCGGGTACCGTGACGGATGCATCGGGCCGCATTTTGTCGGGGCAAACGGTCGAAGCGTTTTGGAACTCGGTGCGCCATGCACGCCCGCTAACGGTCGGTCTGAATTGCGCTCTGGGCGCCGCGCTGATGCGCCCATACATCGAAGAGCTTGCCACGCTTGCCGACACGTTTATCAGCGTGTACCCGAACGCCGGGCTGCCCAACCCGATGTGCGAAACCGGCTTCGACGAAACTGCCGATGTCACGTCAAGCCTGTTGAAAGAATTCGCGCAAGCTGGCTTCGTCAACATCGCGGGCGGCTGCTGCGGCACGACACCCGATCACATCCGCGCCACGGCACTGGCGCTTGAAGGGCTTTCCCCACGCCCGGTACCTGACGTGGCGCCGATGACGCGGCTGTCAGGCCTTGAGCCGGTAACGATCAATGACGAGTCGTTGTTCGTCAACGTCGGCGAGCGCACCAACGTCACCGGATCGAAAGCGTTCGCACGCCTGATCCTCAACGACCAGTACGAAGAGGCGGTCGCGGTCGCGCGCCAACAGGTTGAGTCCGGCGCACAGATCATCGACGTCAACATGGACGAGGCGATGCTCGACTCGGCCGCGGCGATGACGCGTTTTTTGAAGCTGATTGCCTCCGAGCCCGACATCGCGCGCGTGCCGGTGATGATCGATTCGTCCAAGTGGAGCGTGATCGAGGCTGGGCTGAAGTGCGTGTCGGGCAAGCCGATCGTCAATTCGATCAGCCTGACAGAGGGCGAAGCGCCGTTCCTGGAGCAGGCGCGCAAGGTGCGGGGCTATGGCGCCGCCGTGGTCGTCATGGCGTTCGACGAGACGGGGCAGGCCGACACCGTGGCACGCAAAATCTCGATCTGCGACCGCGCTTACGCCCTGCTGGTAGCCGACGGCTTTCCGCCCGAGGACATCATCTTCGATCCCAACGTGTTCG
>DATLMT010000199.1:0-5386 GCA_035537135.1 Burkholderiaceae bacterium
GTGTCCGCATGATGGTTATCGCGGTCAAGGAAAGTTTGACCGAAGCGCTCGGCGCCTTGCAGGCGCTGATCAGCAATGAAGCGGTGCTGCAACAGATTGCCGCTGCAGGGGAGCTGTTGGCAGACACTTTTTCCGCCGGCGGTCGCGCCTACTCATGCGGCAACGGCGGCTCGATGTGTGACGCCATGCACTTTGCCGAAGAGCTGACTGGGCGCTTCCGAGACAACCGGCCGGGATATGCAGCGATGGCAATCAGTGATGCCAGTCACCTTTCGTGCGTCGGCAACGACTACGGTTACGAGCACGTGTTCGGGCGCTTCATCGAAGCGCACGGTCGTGCAGGTGACGTTCTGCTTGCGATCTCGACCAGCGGCACGAGTAACAACGTGCTCGCTGCGGTCAACACTGCGCGTCAGCGCGGAATGAAGGTGATAGGGCTGACCGGCCGCCATGCCGCGCCACTGGTGGAATCGGCGGATATTGCGATCGTCACCGCAGCAGGCAAATACGCCGACCGCGTGCAGGAACTGCACATCAAGGTCATTCATATTCTGATCGAGCTGGTTGAGCGCAAGCTCGCACCGGCGAATTACTCCAGCAGTTAATGCCGAAGCGAGCCGATCTAAAAAGCATTCTGATCATCGGCGCCGGCCCTATCGTCATCGGCCAGGCGTGCGAGTTCGACTATTCCGGTGCGCAGGCATGCAAGGCGCTGAAGAGCGAGGGGTACAAGGTCGTTCTGGTCAACAGCAACCCGGCGACGATCATGACCGACCCCGAAACGGCCGACGTCACGTACATCGAGCCGGTCACGTGGCAGGTCGTCGAACGCATCATCGCGCAGGAGAAGCCCGATGCGATCCTGCCAACGATGGGCGGCCAGACCGCGCTGAACTGCGCGATGGATCTGTACAACAACGGCGTGCTTAACAAGTACGGCGTGGAACTCATCGGCGCTTCGCCCGATGCAATTGCCAAAGCGGAGGATCGGCTTAAGTTCAAGGACGCAATGACGCGCATCGGGCTGTCATCGGCTCGTTCGGGCGTCGCCCATACGCTGGCCGAAGCCATGTCGGTGCAGGAAACGATCGGATTTCCCGCGGTGATTCGTCCAAGCTTCACGCTTGGGGGCACCGGCGGAGGCATCGCTTACAACATGGAAGAGTTCGCCGCAATCTGTCAGCGCGGTCTCGATTTGTCACCGACACGCGAGCTGCTGATCGAAGAATCACTGATCGGCTGGAAAGAATTTGAAATGGAGGTCGTGCGCGACAAGGCCGACAATTGCATCATCGTTTGCTCGATCGAGAACCTGGACCCCATGGGCGTGCACACGGGAGATTCGATCACCGTCGCGCCGGCGCAGACGCTGACCGACAAGGAGTATCAACTGATGCGCGACGCGTCGATTGCGATCCTGCGCGAGATCGGCGTCGACACCGGCGGCTCAAACGTGCAGTTCGCGATCGATCCGAAAAATGGCCGGATGATCGTGATCGAGATGAACCCGCGCGTGTCGCGCTCGTTAGCGCTGGCGTCGAAGGCGACGGGATTTCCGATTGCGAAGATCGCAGCCAAGCTGGCGGTGGGCTATACGCTCGACGAGCTGCGCAACGAGATAACGGGCGGTGCGACTCCTGCATCCTTCGAGCCAACGATCGACTACGTGGTCACCAAGATCCCACGTTTCGCGTTTGAAAAATTTCCGCAGGCCGACAATCATTTGACGACGCAGATGAAATCGGTCGGAGAGGTAATGGCGAGCGGCCGCACGTTCCAGGAGTCCGTTCAAATGGCGCTGCGCGGGCTCGAGGTCGGCTCCGACGGACTCGATGAGCACTCGATTGATCGCGATGAGATCGTCGAAGAAATAGGCGAGCCCAACCCCGATCGGATCTGGTTCGTCGCCGATGCGTTTCGGATTGGTATGACACTTGATGAAGTATTCGAAGAAACAGCGATCGATCTGTGGTTTCTGGCGCAGATCGAGGAGCTTGTGCAGATTGAAGGCCGGGTGAAAGGTCGAACGCTCGGCGAGCTGATGCCGGAGGAATTACGGTACTTGAAGCGCAAAGGGTTTTCTGATCGGCGTCTGGCTGCGCTGCTGGCCGCCTCTGCGTCGGAGGTGCGAGCAGCGCGACTGCGGCACGGCGTGCGACCGGTATACACGCGGGTCGACACCTGCGCGGCCGAGTTCGCGACGACCACCGCGTACATGTATTCGACTTACGAGGACGAATGCGAGGCAGAGCCGACTGATCGCAAGAAAGTGATTGTGCTCGGCGGCGGCCCAAACCGGATCGGGCAGGGCATCGAGTTCGATTACTGCTGCGTGCACGCTGCCTTCGCGCTGCGCGACCATGGTTTCGAGACGATCATGGTCAACTGTAATCCCGAAACGGTGTCGACCGACTTTGACACATCGGACCGGCTGTACTTTGAGCCGCTTACGCTGGAAGACGTGCTGGAGATCGTCGACAAGGAAAAGCCGCTCGGCGTGATCGTTCAGTACGGCGGCCAGACGCCGCTAAAGCTAGCGCGCGATCTCGAAGCCAACGGCGTTCCGATCATCGGCACGTCGCCCGATTCCATCGACATCGCCGAAGACCGCGAGCGCTTTCAGAAGCTGCTGCAGCAGCTTGGACTGAAGCAGCCGCCCAACCGCACGGCGCGCACCGAGGAGGAGGCGCTGCGGCTTGCGACCGAGATAGGCTATCCGCTGGTCGTGCGTCCCAGTTACGTCCTCGGCGGCCGCGCGATGGAGATCGTGCACGACGGTCGGGACCTCGAGCGCTATATGCGCGAGGCGGTGAAGGTCAGCAACGATTCGCCCGTTCTGCTAGACCGCTTCCTCGATGATGCGATTGAAGTCGATGTCGACTGCATTGCCGACGGCGAGCGCGTGCTGATCGGCGGGGTGATGGAACACATTGAGCAGGCGGGCGTGCATTCGGGTGACTCAGCGTGCTCGCTGCCGCCGTACTCGCTACCGTCGGCCACTATTGTCGAGCTGAAGCGTCAGACCGAACAGATGGCGCGCGCTCTGAATGTAGTCGGCCTAATGAACGTTCAGTTCGCAATTCAGAAGCAAGATGGCGAAACGTCGGTGTACGTTCTTGAAGTCAATCCGCGCGCTTCGCGTACGGTGCCATTCGTATCGAAAGCGACCGGCAAGCAATTGGCGAAGATCGCGGCGCTGGTCATGGTCGGCGTCACGCTTGATCGGCAGGGCGAGACAGGCGAAGTAGTGCCGCCGTACTACTCGATTAAGGAATCGGTGTTTCCGTTTTCCAAATTCCCCGGTGTCGATCCGCTCCTTGGTCCGGAGATGCGCTCTACCGGGGAAGTGATGGGCGTCGGTGAAACATTCGGAGAAGCACTGTTCAAATCGCAGTTAGGCGCAGGGTCGACGCTGCCGGAATCGGGCACCGTGTTTCTGAGCGTGATGGATCAAGACAAACCCAAAGCGGTGGCCGTCGCTCGCCTGCTGCACGACAAGGGCTATCAATTGGTAGCGACGCGAGGCACTGCACTGGCGATCGAGGAAGCCGGCATTCCGGTTGCGGTCGTCAATAAAGTTAAAGACGGGCGCCCACACGTGGTCGATCTGCTGAAAAATGGTGATATTCACCTTGTCATTACTACGGTGAGCGAAGTGCGCAGCCAGATTGCCGACTCGCGCTCGATACGCACCACTGCGCTTGCGCAGCGCGTCACCTATTACACGACGATGGCCGGTGGACGCGCGGCGATTGAGGGGCTGCGGCAATTCGACCGGCTGAAGGTTTATGACTTGCAGTCCTTGCATCGACGTCTGCACTGATTTGCGCACGTCAGAGCATTTAAGTTACATTGCAACACGCCCCGGCCTTCGCCGGGGCTTTGCTTTTTGTTGAAGCTAATGCGATCGATACCGATTACGGCTCGCGGTGCGGAAAAACTTAAAGCCGAATTGCAGCGGCTGCGCGGCACCGACCGGCCGTCGATTATTCAGGCGATCAAAGACGCGCGCGAAAAAGGCGATCTGACGGAGAACGCCGAATACGACGCCGCACGAGAGCGCCAGGGATTCGTCGAGGGCCGCATCCAGGAGCTTGAAGGCAAGCTGTCCGCGCTGCAGATCATCGACCCCGCGACCGTCGATGCGGCCGGCCGCGTTGTATTCGGCGCGACCGTCGAGCTCGAAGACCAGAATTCGGGCGATATCGTCAAGTATCAGATCGTCGGCGACGATGAAGCTGACATTAAAGCAGGCTGGATTTCAGTATCGAGCCCGATCGCACGCGCGTTGATCGGCAAAAGCGAGGGCGATATTGCGACCGTCATCGCGCCAGGCGGCGAGCGCGAATATTTGATCGTTTCGGTGTCGTATACCTAACTCGCACACCTAAGTACCAACGGGGTGCCGCGGCGCGCGATTCAACCGGTTTGCGGCTATTTTTTATCCCTGCGCCGCCGTTCGTCTGCACGCTGATTCATTAATGGATCGGGCTCGTTCTTTTCTTCGCTTTCAGGCTGCGGCCTGAACAGCACAATCATCTTTCCGATCGATAAGACGTTAGCGGCGGCTAGGTTGCTCGCCAAATCCGTCGCGATTTGAGCTCGCTGGTCGCGGTCGTCCCCCGGAACTTTGATCTTGACAAGCTGATGCGCTGTTAAAGCGCGATCGATCTCGCGCACGACGTTTTGGGTCAGGCCGGCGGCACCCAGCAATACGACGGGTCGCAGACCGTGTGCACGCGCTTTCAGCGACTTGCGCTGTGCGGAAGTGAGTGCCAATTCTGTCATTTGGTTGGAAATTAAATCGATGATTTGCAACCATTTTGTTGCGTGAAAAACGACTCGGCGGTGGGACGCGAACCGCTTGTCGGCCTCATCGGATCGTACATCCCTCACATTCAAGAAGCGGCGCCACGCGTCGTTACCCAGTTGTGCACAGGAGCGCGTTTGCCATGAGAAAACAGGATACGTATGGCTTCACGCTGATCGAGGCGATGGCCGCGGTCGCCGTGGTGAGCATCCTGGCGGCGATCGGTTTTCCTAATTACACGCGCTACGTCACTAACGGTCACTTAGTCGAGGCAGGCAATACGCTGTCGGACTATCGAGTCCAGATGGAGCAGTTCTATCAGGACCATCGTACTTATGGCAAAGGGGGCGTGTGCGGGCAAACAGTGCCTACAGGTCTTTCCGATTTCGTGATCGCGTGCGACGTTCTCGCCGAAGGACAAGCGTTTACTGCCACCGCCACCGGCGCTGCAAGCACCGCTGGGTTCGTCTACACGATCAACCAAGCGAACGTACGCGCAACGACCGCACTACCTTCGCACCTCGGAGTGCTGCCCGTTGACGCAGGCAGCCGGTGGGTGACCCGATGATCGTCAGA
>DATLMT010000200.1:0-2437 GCA_035537135.1 Burkholderiaceae bacterium
CGACTTGCGCAGCAATCGCTTCGGCATTCTCCGATCGCGGGTTGTCGCTGGTGATAACGACGACATCGGCCCCCTCCGCCGCCGCAGCCCCCATCGGTGCGCGCTTGCCGGCGTCGCGATCGCCGCCGGCGCCAAACACGACCCATAGCTTTCCGCCGGGCTCGCGCGCGAAGACCAGCGGACGCAAAGCCGAAAGCGCTTTCGCCAGTGCATCGGGAGTGTGCGCGTAGTCGATCACCGCCAAGGGCGCATCGATGCAAGCAACTTGTTGCATGCGTCCCGGCGGAGGGTGAAGCTGAGGCAGCGCTGCCACCGCGCGCTCGAATTCAATGCCGCAAGCGTGCATCACGCCGAGGACGCCGAGCAGATTCTCAACGTTAAAGTGACCGATCAGCGGCACTTCCACTGCAATCGTGTGGCCGTCAAGGTCGGCTTCGAACGCGAGCCCGTGCGACGTAGCGCGAATCGCGCGGGCTGTTATGCGGTGCGTTATGCGCTGAGAAAATTCCGTATCCGCGACATCGGTCGTGCCGTAGCCAATCACATCAACGCCACGCTCGAGCAGCTTTGGGATAAGCCGACAGCCGGCCGTATCGTCCAGATTGATGACAGCGTGTGACAACGTCGGCCAGTCAAACAGCAGCGACTTTGCCGCTTCGTACTGCTGCAAGGTACCGTGATAGTCGAGATGATCGCGCGTCAGGTTGGTGAACAACGCGACGTCGATTTTCATGCCGGCCAGCCGTCCCTGCTCGAGCCCAATTGACGAGACCTCCATTGCGACCGCCTGCGCGCCGGCATCGAGTAGTGCACGCACTTCGCGTTGCAACGACACCGGGTCCGGCGTCGTCAGAGATGTTTCGATCAGCGCTTCATCAGGAAAGCCAATGCCTATGGTGCCTATTACCGCACAGCGCCGACCCGCGCGTGTCAGCAGCTGCGCGATCCACTGCGTCGACGACGTCTTGCCGTTGGTACCGGTGACACCGATCGCTAACAGGTGTTCGCTCGGGCGCCGGTAAAACTCGGCCGCCAGAAAACCCAGCGCACCGTGTAGACCTTGAACTGACAGGATCGGAAAGCCACCCACCGTCGATGCCGCGCTGCCGCTGATTCCGTCGCCATCCACCAGGGCGGCGGCCGCACCCGCCGACAGTGCATCCGACAGATACTGACGACCGTCGACGCGCGCACCACGCAAGGCGATAAACACATCGCCGGGCTTCAATCGGCGGCTGTCGAGATGCAAATCGCGGCGATCGGCAAAGACCGATGGAGCGACTTGGCGCAGCCAGCTGAGTGCATCGATTGCGACTGTTTCCGCATTACTCACGGCATTCTCCGCAGTGCCACCATTTCGCGGTTGGGCTCTTGCGGTGCGTCGGGCGTCACCTGCAACGTGCGCAATGCGCTTGCGGTGATCGCCGCAAAAACCGGCGCTGCCACTTGACCGCCGTAGTGCTGCCCTGCGGGTTCGTCGATCATCACGGCGACAACAATGCGTGGATCCGATGCCGGCGCGAAGCCCACGAACGACGCGACGTACTCCTTCACATACTGGCCGTTCCTTATTTTGTATGCAGTGCCGGTTTTGCCTGCGACGCGATATGCGGGAATACGCGCCAGCGGCGCGGTGCCCTCTGGACCAACCGCCATCTCGAGCATTTTGCGCATCGCCCGCGCCGTTTCCGCCGACATCACACGCACTGGCATCGCCGACGTGTCCGCCTTCAACAGCGTCAACGGCATAAGCAATCCATCGTTAGCAAATACCGAGTACGCACGCGCCAATTGCACGAGTGTGACCGAGACACCGTGCCCGTATGAAATCGTCGCCTGCTCAATCGGCCGCCACGTTTTCGCAGGACGCAAGCGCCCGGTGACGGCGCCGGGAAAGTCGATGCGGGGCGCTTGGCCAAAGCCCACAGCCGTATAGGTGTCCCACAGGGTTTGCGAGGGAAGATCAAGCGCGATCTTCGCGGTGCCGACGTTGCTCGACTTCGCCACGATCTCTTCGACACTCAGCATTCCGTGCGCGTGCGCATCGCCGATCGTGCGGTTGCCGATCGTCAAGCGCCCCGGCGCAGTTTGAATCCGCGTGTCTACCTTCACCTTGCCGGCCTCCAGTGCAGAGGCGACCGAAAACGGCTTCATCGTCGAGCCCGGCTCGAACGTATCAGTCAGCACGCGATTGCGAATTGCGTCGCCCGCCAGGCGTCCGCGCAGATTTGGGTCGAAGCTTGGCAAATTGGCAAGCGCGAGCACTTCTCCGGTCTTCGCGTCGAACACAATGGCCGCACCCGCTTTAGCGCGCGATTTGTCGAGCGCGTCCTTCAATGCGGCGTGCGCGATGTACTGGATGCGATTGTCAATTGACAGCGCAATATCCTTGCCGTCGAGCGGCTCGCGCAGCCAATCGTCTTCGATCACCCGACCA
>DATLMT010000201.1:0-3538 GCA_035537135.1 Burkholderiaceae bacterium
TCGCGTCCGGCCTGGATCGCGCACGCATTGCTGCTGAACAAGCCGTCGCAAGTCCCTTGCTCGAAGGCGTCGATCTGTCAGGAGCGCGGGGCGTGCTGGTGAACATTACTGCGTCTTCTTCGTTGAAGATGAAGGAGACACGCGAAGTGATGAACACGATTCGAGCGTTCGCCGCCGAAGATGCGACGGTGATCTTCGGCACGGTGTGCGACGAAACCATTGGCGACGGATTGCGCGTCACCGTGGTTGCCACCGGTCTCGGCCGCGCGGCCTCAAAGAAGCAATCGACGCCGTTTACCGTCGTGCGCACCGGCACCGACAATGCGCCGATCACCGTACCGGTCATGACGTCTCATGGCTCTTCGGACTACAGCGACTTTGACAAGCCCGCGATCTGGCGTACACGCGAATCGGCGCAGTCGAGAGTCACCGCGATGGAAGACACTGGATCCGACCGCTACGACATACCGGCTTTTCTTCGCAAGCAGGCTGATTAAGCGGCCAGTAAACTCACGCCATGGTCAAACAGCGCACTTTGAAGCAGATCGCGCGCGCGGTCGGCATCGGGCTGCACAGCGGCACCAAAGTCAAATTGGCGTTGCGGCCCGCGGCGGCAGATACCGGGGTTGTATTCCGGCGGATCGACGTTGATCCGCCGGTCGACATTCTGCTGAAGCCAGAGTGCGTGGTCGATACGAAAATGGCGACCACAATCGGGCGCGCCAACGTGAGGGTGGCGACGATCGAGCACCTGATGAGCGCGCTCGCCGGACTAGGCATCGACAATTGCTATGTCGACGTCGATGCTCCCGAAATTCCAATCATGGACGGCAGCGCTGCGAGCTTTGTGTTTCTGATCCAGGCCGCAGGGATCAGCGAGCTGAACGCGCCAAAGAAGTTCGCTCGCGTTCTCAAACCGGTCGAGTTTCGCGACGGCGATGCCTGGGCGCGGCTGGAGCCGTACTTTGGTTTCAAGCTAAGGTTCTCGATCGACTTCAAGCACCCCGCGATCGATGCCACCGAGCAGATGGTCGAGGTCGATTTCGCGCGCGACTCGTACATCAAGGAAGTCTCACGCGCCCGCACATTTGGCTTTGTCAACGATGTTGAGACATTGCGGAAGGCGGGCTTGGCGATCGGCGGCAGCTTCGAGAACGCGATCGTGATGGATGAGTATCGCGTGCTGAACACGGATGGCCTACGCGCAGGCGACGAGATTGCCAAGCACAAGATGCTCGATGCGATCGGCGATCTGGCGGTGCTCGGTTATCCGTTGATCGGTTCCTACGTCGCTCACAAGTCGGGCCACGCCATTAACAACAAGCTGCTGCGCGCGCTGACGGCGGATCGAACCGCGTTTGAACTGGTCACGTTCGATGACGAAGAACAAGCGCCCACAGCATTT
The DNA here is from genome assembly GCA_035537135.1 of Burkholderiaceae bacterium. GTDB lineage: Bacteria > Pseudomonadota > Gammaproteobacteria > Burkholderiales > Burkholderiaceae_F > JACCZX01. The sequence goes on from DATLMT010000201.1 coordinate 1,406, forward strand.
CGGTTTCAGACCGAAACTGCCTAGCAGCGGTCAGCCCGCTTTCGCAGCGTCGCCGCGAGTCTTCGAGCCGCCTCTTTGAGGGGCGACTCCCCAATCGAGTCCATTAGCTTCTTCACGGCTGCTACCGAGCTCGGGTGGCTACGGGGCCACTGCATCCCCGGACTCGGGTGACTTGAGGGTACAAGCCTCCCGTCTCCAGGGTAGGTCGTGACGGCGGGTTGTACTCGCGTCCTGATCTCGTTAACTTTCAACCCATCGGCCGCCAACGCTGTTAACAAACGCGGCATCGCTTGTCGCAATTTGGCCGAGTGAGATGGTGAGGGAAGGCTAAGCCACAGAGTTTCGCCACGCAGTTCGCACACGCCGGATTCGAGCGAATCGAGGCCGGCCATCAGGCGACATGCGGGGGCGATGGCGAGTGCGGCTCGTTGAGTCGCTTCCCAACGTGCGATCAATGAAGCCGCTTGCGGCGAATCGCGCAGCGCAGAAGCGACCAGGCGGGCGGGGCTCGACATGGGCAGGCTGGTGCCGGCAGTAGGTAAGTGCGGAGGACGCGGATGCAGATCATAGTAGTGGACAAGCGACTGGCGCGCGCCTTGACGCTCAGTATTACCCGCCGCCACGCACTTGCCGCTTCTATCACTTTTGCGCTGGGCGTGCTGCTGCTGTCCGGTGCGTTCTCGTTCCTTACCGTGCGCGCGGCCTCCGTTATTCGTATTCCGATCCTTTCAGATCTCATTTCGTTCGTAACCCGCGACGAGATGGAGCGCAACGATCAGTTCGTGCGCGACAACGTATCGGCGCTGGCGCGCAAGCTGGGCGAGGTCCAAGCGCAATTGTTGCGGCTCGATGCGGTCGGTGAGCGGGTGGGGAAAGCTGCCGGCATTCGGCCAGAAGAGTTCCGGTTTGCTCAGTTGCCGGGCCGGGGTGGTGCAATCCCAAGCAATGACCCGATGACATTGCGCGAGCTAGACGTCGCGTTGAAGCAGCTTTCGGCGAGTGTCGAGCAACGCGCCGATTACATGAGCGTTATAGAGGCAGAGTTGCGGGCGCAGCAGGTGCGCCAGGCGCTGTTGCCGCATACCAAGCCCATATCCGACGGATTTATAGGATCGGGATTCGGGTGGCGCGCCGATCCGTTTTCAGGTGAGATGTCCCACCACTCCGGCATCGACTTCGCAGCCCCCACGGGCACGCCGATTCACGCTGCCGCCGGCGGGGTCGTCGTAGTGGCTGGGTATCACCCCGTCTGGGGCAACATCGTGGAAGTCGATCATGGTAATTCACTGCTGAGCCGCTACGCGCACGCGAGCCGGCTGAACGTGGCGGTGGGCGATCTTGTCAAGCGCGGACAAAAGCTGGCCGAGGTCGGCTCAACCGGGCGCTCGACGGGCTCCCACCTGCACTTCGAAGTGCACCAGCAAGGTGTCGCGCAAAACCCTGCGAAGTTTCTGTTCGCCAAGGGCAGTCCGCTGCAGCAGCACGCTGCCGGGTCGCCGCGGTAGATATCAAGGCGCTTGCAGCGGGCAATTAGGGTCGTGCCGGCCGCAGCGCCGGCGCTGCACTCTGACGCCAGCGACCGCAGCCGCAGCTACTCCCTATGACATAATTTTCGGTCTTTGCTACTCGCGGCGAAGCTTGTTTCAGTGGTCGCCAGCCCCAGATCACCTTCATGATTTCCGGAATTCTGACTAAGGTTTTTGGCAGCCGTAATGAGCGCCTGCTTAAGACATACGAGCGCAATGTCGAGCGCATTAATGCGCTCGAGGCCAAGATCGAGTTCCTTTCCGACGAGGCGCTCAAGGCGAAGACCAGTGAGTTCCGCCAGCGCCTTGCCAATGGCGAAGCGCTCGATGACCTGCTGCCGGAAGCGTTTGCCGTGGTGCGCGAGGCGGCCAAACGTACGCTCGGCATGCGTCACTTTGACGTGCAATTGGTGGGCGGCATGGTGCTGCATGCCGGCAAGATCGCCGAGATGCGCACGGGAGAGGGCAAGACGCTTGCGGCGACGCTGCCTGCTTATCTGAACGCGCTCGCGGGTAAAGGCGTACACATTGTCACTGTCAACGACTATCTGGCAGCGCGCGACGCCGACTGGATGGGAAAGGTCTATCGATTCTTGGGTTTGACAGT
>DATLMT010000202.1:0-3482 GCA_035537135.1 Burkholderiaceae bacterium
TCGTTGCACGGCCGGAGAATTCACCCGAAGCGTTTGAGGCTGTCACGGGTGTGCGCGCAGCGCTGGTCCGTGGGGCGGCGCGGCTGTTTGCCACCGGCAACATAGAAGGCAAGCTGGGCGAGCGCCGGCCGAACAGCGCGATCTACTACGGCCTTGGAGTCACCGAACACGCGCAGGGCTCGACGATGGTAATGGGCATCGCCAATCTCGCGATGGTCACCGGCAACGTCGGCCGTGAGGGCGTCGGCGTGAACCCGTTACGCGGGCAGAACAACGTGCAGGGTGCGTGCGACATGGGGTCGTTCCCGCATGAACTGCCGGGCTATCGGCACATCTCTGACACGACAGTGCGCGCGACATTTGATGCAGCCTGGGGCGTCACGCTGAACCCTGAGCCGGGCCTGCGCATTCCGAACATGTTCGACGCCGCGCACGATGGAAGCTTTAAGGGCTTGTACTGCCAAGGCGAGGATATTGTGCAGTCCGATCCCAACACGCAACATGTTGCGTCCGCGTTGACCGAGTTGGAATGCGTTGTCGTGCAGGATATTTTTCTGAACGAAACGGCGAAGTACGCGCATGTGTTCTTTCCCGGCTCGTCGTTCCTCGAGAAGGACGGCACGTTCACCAACGCCGAGCGCCGCATCTCGCGCGTGCGCAAGGTGATGGAGCCGCTGGCCGGCCTGGCGGACTGGGAAGTGACGGTCAAGCTGTCGAACGCGCTCGGCTATCCGATGCACTACACCCACCCCGAGCAAGTGATGCAGGAAATCGCCGAGCTCACACCCACGTTCCGCGGCGTGAGCTTCGAGAAGATCGACCGCCTGGGCAGCGTGCAATGGCCATGCAACGAAGATACCGAAGAAGCCGGCACGTCGATCATGCACGTCGACAAGTTCGTGCGCGGCAAGGGGCGCTTCATCATCACGCAGTACGTTCCGTCCGAAGAGAAAGTGACTCGCAAGTACCCTCTGCTGCTGACCACCGGACGCATCTTGACGCAGTACAACGTTGGTGCACAGACGCGGCGAACAGAAAACAACCAATGGCACGACGAAGATCGGCTGGACATTCATCCGCACGATGCGCAGGACCGAGGCATCAAGAACGGTGACTGGGTCGGCGTCGAAAGCCGGGCGGGTCAAACCGTGCTGCGTGCGGTGCTGAGTGAAAACATGCAGCCGGGCGTGATTTACACGACGTTCCACTTTCCGGAGTCGGGCGCCAACGTGATCACCACCGACAGCTCGGACTGGGCCACCAACTGTCCCGAGTACAAAGTGACGGCGGTGCAGGTGATGCCGGTCGCACAACCGTCAAGCTGGCAGCGCGAATACTCTGCGTTCAACACCACGCAATTGGATCTGCTGGCACAGGCGAAAAAGAAATCGGCAGAGGTGGTCAGTAATTGAAACCCGACGACGCGGCGTTACGTCCGCCTGGCGCGAGTCAGGCGACAGTGACGCCGCATCGTGCCGGTCGAACCGAGTATGCGACCGACTGGCTCGCTGATGAGGTACCAATAGCGCTTGTGTTCAACGGCATCTCCCATGCGGTGATGCTGGCGACACCCTCTGACCTGGAAGATTTCGCTCTCGGATTCGGTCTCACCGAAGGGTTACTGGCCGAAGCGTCGGAACTGCACGACGTCGACGTTCGGGAAACGCTTCTTGGTATTGAGGTTCACATGGACGTTGCTGGCGCGTGCGAGTTTCGGCTGAAGGAGCGCCGCCGCAATCTGACTGGCCGCACCGGTTGCGGCCTGTGCGGCACCGAGAGCCTCGAGCATGTGCATCGCTCGCTGCCGGAGTCGAAAGTCCACTTTGATCCCATCCACGTCCCGCCCGTCGCGGTCGGACGCGCGCTGCGCAGCCTGCGCGCAGTGCAGGTACTGCAGCAATCGACGGGTGCCGCGCACGCGGCAGCGTGGTGCGGACCCGACGGTGAGGCGCTTCTGCTGCGCGAGGACATCGGGCGTCACAACGCGCTCGACAAACTGGCGGGCGCGATGTCGCGCGCGCGGACCGATGCCCGCCAAGGTTTCGTTTGCGTCACCAGCCGCGCAAGTTTCGAGATGGTGCAGAAAACGGCCATGATCGGTGCCTCGATGCTGGTCGCGGTGTCGGCGCCAACAGTCTTGGCAGTGCGTACGGCCGAGACCGCCGGGATGGCGCTCGCAGGCTTCGCGCGCCGCGACGACTTCGTGGCCTACACCGCACCCGAGCGGTTCGGACTGTCAATCGACTGAGCACGGCTCGTGGACGCGAAGAGTCTGGTTCACATGGCCAATCGCATCGGTGAATTTTTCGGTGCGATGCCCGATCGCGAGGAAGCATCGCAAGGCGTCGCCACCCACCTGCGCAAATTCTGGGATCCGCGCATGCGCCGCGAGCTGCTTGCGCATATCGATCAGCATGCGGGCGAAGGTTTGTCGGAGCTGGTTCTGAGCGCCTTGCAGCAGCACCGCTCGACGCTGTCTTCCGATCAAGTCGACCACGCCGATCGTCCCACTGGCGGCTGACCAGCACTGTTGGTGGGCGGACGACCTGGCCCTCAGCGAATCCGAAACAAAGAAGGCCCTGTGTGAGCGATGCCAACATTTTTCGGCTCGAAGAACTTCCGCAGCGAGTCGGCGAGGTGTTGGGCATCAGCGAGTGGATCGTGATCGATCAGGCAAAAATCGACGCGTTTGCCGCCGCGACCGGTGACCGGCAATGGATTCATATCGATACCGAGCGGGCCGCGGCCGGTCCGTTTGGCACCACGATCGCGCATGGTTTCCTGACGCTGTCTCTGCTGCCGCTGCTGTCGTCGACCGCTTTCACTATCGTCAATGTTGGCACCGCGATCAACTATGGGCTGAACCGCGTGCGCTTTCCGGCGCCGGTTCCTGTCGGCAGCCGCGTGCGCGGCCGCTTCCAGCTGCTTGCGTGCGAGACGCTAACGGGCGGCATGCAGCTCACGATCAAGGCGACGATCGAACGCGACGGTTCGGACCGGCCAGTCTGTGTAGCTGAAACGCTGTCGCGCCGATTTACGGCGGTATCGACTGCTGCCAAGTAACCACGCGTTCACGAGTGATGTTCAGCCCGACGTTTCGCAACATTGCAGATGTGGTGCGCGAGCACGCGGCGGCGAGACCGCATCAGCCGGCCTTGGTACAAGGTGATCAGAACAATCAGCAGCTAACTTTCGCCGAGCTTGATGCGCTGATGGATCGCGTGGCCGTCACGCTGCAGCGCGATGGCGTCCGCGTGGGCGACGTGATTGCGTTGTGCGGATCAACTACCCCGCAGCAGGCGGCAGTGTTTCTCGGAGTCTTGCGCGCGGGCGCCGTGGTCGCGCCACTTGCGGCTTCGGTCACGCCGGCTATTTTCGCGTCGATGCTGCGTGACGCCGGTGTCCGGTTGCTGTTCGTCGATGCATCGGCGGCAGCATTGGTACCCGGCGAAATGACAACGCGTTGCATTGCCCTCGGTGCC
>DATLMT010000203.1:0-9892 GCA_035537135.1 Burkholderiaceae bacterium
CATGATCTGCCTGTCGGCCAAGGTCAGCGGCGTGCAGGATTTGATCGCCGTCTATCGCGAGCTGTCGCGCCGTTGCGATTATCCGCTGCACCTCGGCCTGACCGAAGCCGGCATGGGTAGCAAGGGCATTGTCGCGTCAACTGCGGCACTGTCGGTGCTGTTGCAGGAGGGCATCGGTGACACGATTCGCATATCGCTCACTCCTGCCCCCGGTGAATCGCGCGCGACTGAAGTTCAGGTCGCACAGGAGATCCTGCAGACCATCGGTCTGCGCGCGTTTACGCCGATGGTGGTCGCGTGCCCCGGCTGCGGCCGCACCACCAGCACTTTTTTCCAAGAGCTCGCCGATGACATTCAATCGTGGCTGCGTACGCAGATGCCGATCTGGCGGGCAAATTACCCCGGCGTTGAGTCGATGAGCGTCGCGGTGATGGGCTGCGTCGTCAATGGCCCGGGCGAGAGCAAACACGCCAACATCGGCATCAGCCTGCCGGGTTCGGGCGAAGCGCCGGTGGCGCCGGTATTTGTCAACGGCGTGCGTGCCGTGACGCTGAAGGGCGATCGCATCGCGGCCGAATTTCAGACGATGGTCGACGATTACGTTCGTCGCACTTACGCATCAAAGGCCGAGCCAACTTCACCCACAGCGACTTCGGCAGCGATTCCAGCGCATCATTAGGCCCCGATGGCGAATGTGAAGCTTGCCGCGGTGCGCGGGATGAACGATGTGTTGCCCGCGCAATCGCGCCTGTGGGAATGGCTCGAAGCGCGCGTTGCAGACTGGGTCCGCTCCTACGGCTATCAACAGATTCGCACGCCGATTTTGGAGCACACCGATCTGTTCGTGCGCGGCATCGGTGAAGTCACCGATATCGTTGAGCGGGAAATGTATTCGTTTGAGGATCGATCGAGCCAGGAGCGGCTGACGCTGCGCCCGGAGTTCACCGCAGGCACGGTGCGCGCAGCGATCGAGCACAGCCTGACCTACGATGGTCCGAAGCGCGTCTGGTCAATCGGCCCGCTGTTTCGCCACGAGCGGCCGCAGCGCGGCCGCTTCCGCCAGTTTCACCAGGTCAACGTTGAAGCGCTTGGCTTTTCAGGGCCCGACATCGACGCCGAGCACATCGTGATGCTGGCGCGGCTATGGAAGATTTTCGGCATCACAAGCGCGCGTCTGGAACTCAATTGCCTTGGGCAGGCGGACGAGCGCGCGCGCCATCGCTCCGAACTGGTCGCGTATTTTGAACAAAATCGCGACCAGCTGGACGCCGATTCGATACGCCGGCTGGCGACCAACCCGCTGCGTATTTTGGATAGTAGGAATCCCGCAATGTCGAAGCTGCTCGGCGATGCTCCCCAAATTACCGCGTATCTCGGCGATGCATCGCGCAGCCACTTTGAAGCGCTGCAAACGCTGCTGACCGCGGCGGGCGTCGAGTTCAAAATTAATCCCCGTCTGGTGCGTGGTCTCGACTATTACAACCTGACGGTATTCGAGTGGATCACCGACGAACTCGGCGCGCAGGGAACGCTGTGCGGCGGCGGGCGCTATGACCCGCTGACGGAGCAGTTGGGCGGTAAGCCGACACCGGCGAGCGGATTTGCAATCGGTATTGAACGGGTAATCGAATGCCTAAGCCAGTCGGAGCAGGTCGACACTGCGGCGGCCACGGACGTGTACGTCGTGCATCAGGGCGGGGCAACGGCGGTGCGCGCGTTCTTAACTGCGGAGCGGTTACGCGATGCCGGCCTTGACGTCATATGCCATGCCGGCGAGGCCAGCATGAAATCGCAAATGAAGCGCGCAGACGCGAGCGGCGCCGAGTTTGCCGTCATCATCGGTGAGGCGGAGCTGGCGTCCGATTCGGCATCGGTCAAAAATCTGAGGGCGCCACCGGGTGCAAAGGAGCAGCGTATCGTGCCGCTCGAAATATTGGCGGACACGCTGGTCGTTGAGCTCAGCGCCGCTGAACAAGATCACTGAGCGGAACACACAAATGGCTTACGACTTACAGGAGCAGGAGCAGCTCGACGAGCTCAAAGCGTGGTGGGCCAAGTACGGCAACTTGATACTGACCGTCGCGACCGTCGTGCTGCTCGCGTTCGCGGCATTCAACGCATGGCGCTGGTATCAGCGCAATCAGGCAGAAGAAGCAGCCGGTATCTACGCGGAGTTCGAGCGTGCACTGACCGCGCGCGAATCCGAGCGCATCACCGCTCTCACTGCGACGTTGACCGACACGTACGGCGCGACCGCGTATGGCCCAATGGCAGCTCTGCAGGGCGCGCGGTGGGCTGCCGAGAACGGAGACGCCGCCGGCGCACGAACACGGCTGCAGTGGGTGATCGACCGTGCCCAGCATCCTGAGATCGTCGCGATTGCGCGCGTCCGTCTAGCGGGAGTGCTGCTCGACCAAAAACAGTTCGACGAAGCTTTGAAAGTACTCGACGGCGCGAGCCCGACGATCCATGCGACCGCGGTTGCAGACCGCCGCGGCGACGTGCTGTTCGCGCAAAACAAAATCGATGAGGCGCGTGCCGCGTATCGTGACGCACTCGCGAAAGCTACTGCGGACCATCCGCTGCGGCAGATCATCCAGCTAAAGCTCGACGCTTTGCCACCGACTGCGACCTCATGAAGACCACGGCAATCGCGGCGCTAGCTGCGTCATTCGGCTTGCTGGCGGGATGCTCGTGGCTTCCGTCATGGCTCGGCGGGCCGCCGTCGAGAGCGGCAGTACCTACTGCACTGACAGACATCAAGCCAACGCTGAATGCGCGGATTGCATGGCGCGCATCGGTCGGTGCAGGGCGCGGCGAGCTTATGCAACCGGCGGTGACGGAAAACGCGGTGTACGCCGCCGCCGCCGACGGCGCTGTGGTGCGGCTTGCGCCGGAGTCGGGACAGGTCGTGTGGCGCTCCGATGTCAAGGCGCGCCTTAGCGCCGGCGTGGGCAGCGACGGATTTACCGTCGCGGTGGCTACGACACGCGGCGAAATCATCGCGCTGGGTGCTGACGGTAAGGAGCTTTGGCGCACGCAGGCCGGTGGCGAGATGCGATCGCCGCCGCTGGTCGGTCGCGGTCTCGTGGTAGTGCGATCGACCGACTATCGAGTCACAGCGCTCGACGCGGCGACCGGGCGGCGCCGCTGGGCATATCAGCGCGCCAACGTACCACTGACATTGCGTAGCCTGACAGAGATGGTGTTCGCGAGCGACGCGGTGATCGCGGGTTTTCCGAGCGGTCGCCTGGTCGCGTTAAACATTGCAAACGGGGCGGTCCGCTGGGACGTTGCGGTTTCAGAGCCACGCGGTGCGACCGAAGTCGAGCGACTCGCTGACGTAGTCGGTGCGCCGTTGGTGATCGGCAACGAAGTCTGTGCAGCGTCGTATCAGGGCCGCGTCGGATGTTTCGACACTACCAATGGCAGCCTGCGCTGGTCGAGCGAGATTTCGGCACGGGCCGGTCCGACAGCCGATGAAAGGCGCGTGTATGTCGTCGATGCGAAGTCGAACGTGGTTGCGTTCAATCGTGCAGCCGGATCGTCCGCATGGCGTCAAGAGAAGCTGATGAATCGTGATCTATCTGCGCCACTCGCGTTGCGGCGCGCGATCGTCGCTGGCGATTTTGCGGGTGTCGTGCATTTCCTGTCGCCCGAAGACGGCGCGTTCGCCGCGCGCGTGCCGCTGCCCGCTGAAATCGTCGCGACGCCCCGCGCCCTTGGCGGCGGCGCAGTGGTCCAAGCGCGCGACGGAACCGTTGCATTGATAAGTATCGACTGAGGGGAGCCGGCGTTGCACGCCGGCTGTGGGCTGTTATCAAACCCGTCGTAGCCATCGTTGGCCGTCCTAATGTCGGCAAGTCGACGCTGTTCAATCGCCTCACGCGCACGCGCGCTGCACTAGTCGCTGACTTTCCGGGGCTCACGCGCGACCGCCACTATGGCGAAGGGCGGATCGGCCCGCGGGACTACATCGCCATCGACACTGGCGGCTTTGAGCCGGTCAATGCCGAAGGCATCGTGCGCGAGATGGCCGCGCAAACGGAGCAAGCGATCGCCGAATGCGATGTCGTGATCTTTGTTCTCGACGCGCGCGAAGGCCTGACGGGCCAGGACGCGCGCATCGCAGGACGACTGCGGGTCGCAGGGCGGCCGATCACATTGGCGGTCAATAAGGCGGAGGGGCTTACCGAGGAATCAGCTGCGGAGTTCCATGAGCTCGGGTTGGGTGAGCCCTGGCTCATCTCGGCGGCGCATGGCGACGGCGTCGAAGCGTTGATGCAGACCGCACTCGAGCGCTTCCCGGCAGCGGAGCATCAAGAGGTTGCTGAGTCAGACGGCGACAAGCGCATTCGAGTGGCCGTCGTTGGCCGGCCGAACGTCGGCAAATCGACGCTGATCAATGCGCTGCTCGGCGAAGAGCGTTTGATCGCCTTCGATCAGCCAGGCACGACACGCGATTCGATCGAGATCGAATTCGATTACGACGGTAATGCGTTCACGCTGATCGATACCGCAGGGCTGCGCCGCCGCGGTAAGGTGTTCGAGACCATTGAAAAATTTTCGGTGGTGAAGACCCTGCAATCGATCGCCGATTGCAATGTCGTCATCCTGCTGCTCGACGCTGCATCGGAGATCGCCGATCAGGACGCGCACATCGCCGGCTTTATCCTCGAAAGCGGCCGCGCAATGGTGGTAGCGGTTAACAAGTGGGACGGACTCGATTCGTATCAGCGCGAAACCATCACGCGCGAGATCGAGCGCAAGCTGCACTTTCTGCGTTGGGCACGTTTTCATCAGGTCTCCGCGCTCAGGCGCACGGGATTAAAGCCGATGATGCGTTCAGTCACCGAGGCCTATCGCGCGGCGTTTGTTCATTTGCCGACGCCGAAGCTGACGCGCGCACTCATGGCGGCAGTAGCGCGCCAGCAGCCGGCGCGCGCCGGGCATTCGCGCCCAAAGCCACGTTACGCGCATCAGGGTGGCCACAACCCCCCAATCATCGTGGTGCACGGCAATTCGTTGAATCAGGTACCCGACACCTACCGGCGCTATCTCGAAGGACAGTTTCGCGAGCAGTTCGAGCTCACCGGAACGCCGCTGCGGGTAGAGTTTCGCACTAGCAGGAACCCGTATGTAGAGTAAAGCTGAGCGGATTTTCCGGGGAGGTTTGCTCGCCAAGGCTCATCTTTTGCTTTACATTGAATTGAGCTTGACCGTCTCCAGTTAGTGAGCGTGCCAGCTCGGTCCATGAACCGCATACGAACAAGCGTGTCAAAACGCTGGAGAAAAGATGACTGCCAAAGGGCAATTACTACAAGACCCGTTCCTGAATGCGCTGCGTAAAGAGCACATTCCCGTATCCATTTATCTGGTCAATGGCATCAAGCTCCAGGGCCAAGTCGAATCGTTCGATCAATACGTGGTGCTGTTGCGCAATACCGTGACGCAAATGGTTTACAAGCACGCAATCTCTACTGTCGTGCCCGCGCGTCCCGTGAACCTTGCTGCGGAGCCCGAAGCCTGAGCGTCTTCCAGGTCGACTCCGATCGCGCGCAACATTCGACGCGCGCGCTTCTGGTGTGCGTCGCCGTTGGGCGGCGCGACGATGCGGATGCGATCGACGAGCTGAAACAGCTTGTTGTTTCGGCCGATATCGAGCCAGCGGCGCTGGTGAGTGTGCGGCGCAATCGCCCGGACCCAAAATTCTTCGTCGGTGCCGGCAAGGTCGAAGAGCTGAAAAGCGAAGCCGCGGCGGCAGACGCAGGTCTTGTGATCTTCGACGTCGCGTTGTCGCCTGCACAGCAGCGCAATCTGGAGCAAGCGCTTGGCTTGTGGGTGCTCGACCGCACAGCGCTCATTCTGTATATCTTTTCCCAGCGTGCGCAAAGCCGCGAAGGCAAGCTGCAAGTCGAACTGGCACAACTGCAACACCTGTCAACGCGCCTCGTTCGAGGTTGGTCGCACTTGGAGCGCCAGCGTGGTGGCCTGGGCAAGACGGGCGGCCCCGGCGAGAAACAGATCGAGATCGACCGCCGTCTGATCGGCGTTAAAGTCAAGCGTCTGCGGGAGCGCTTGAAGCTCTCGGAAAAGCAGCGACGTACGCGCCGACGCTCGCGTTCGCGCAATGACGTGATCTCGATTTCGCTGGTGGGGTACACGAATGCTGGCAAATCGACTCTCTTTAACGCTTTGACGGATGCAGGCGTTCATGCGGCCGACCAACTTTTCGCGACGCTCGATACCACCGCCCGCAAGTGCCATCTTGGCACTCGCAATGGCCACCCCCCGGGGGAGGCGGTGATCTCGGACACCGTCGGCTTCATCCGCGGTCTCCCGCACCAGTTGATCGAGGCATTCAAATCGACGCTTGACGAAACGGCCGAGGCCGATTTGCTTTTGCACGTTGTCGACGCCGCGTCGCCGGCACGTACCGAGCAGATGGCAGAAGTTGAGCGGGTGCTGCGCGAGATCGGCGCGGACAATGTGCCGACGATCGTCGTCTACAACAAGATCGATATCGTCGGCCGCGCCCCGTCAGTCGAGCGGGACTCGCGTGATAACATCGCCGCCGTTTCGGTCAGCGCGCAATCGGGGTCGGGATTGGAATTGTTGCGCGATTCGATAGTCGAGTTCATCGAGCGTTCGGCGGGCCGAGATGATTCGCCCACCAATGCAAAACAAAACGAAAACATTCCTTCGTGGCCCAGTGCAGCGGCGGCGTAGCGCGAAGTTCGCGCGATTCGTGGTTGATATGACATTCAACAAGCAGTTTTGCGATGTCGCTTAACGATCCCAAATGGGGCCGGGGCGGCTCCAATGGTTCAGGCGAGGATGGCAAGGAAGAGCCGCGTCGTGAGCCGGAAAAGCCACAGCGCCCGCAACGCCCGGGCGGCGACGGCCCTCCGGATCTGGACGAGCTGTGGCGCGACTTTAACCGCCGACTGTCGAATTTGTTCGGCCGGCGTGGTGCAAGGCGAGGTGGCAACGGGGGCGGTCGTTTCGGCGGCTTCAGTCCGGACGGCAAGGGCGCAGGTTTCGGTCTCGCCGCAGTGCTTGCCGTCTTCGCATTGATCTGGCTTGGGAGCGGCTTCTACATCGTTCCCGAAGGACAAGTCGGTGTTGTTACGACCTTCGGCCGCGCGTCCGACCAGACGACAGCTCCCGGATTCCGCTGGCGTTTGCCGTGGCCGATTCAAAATAACGAACTGGTCGATATTTCTTCGCTACGTCGAGTCGAGGTTGGCACACGCGGCCGACCGGAGCGGTTGAAGGAAGCATTGATGTTGTCGGACGATGAAAACATCGTCGATATTCAATTTGAAGTGCAGTATCGGATAAAGGACACCGGCGCCCGCGATTATTTGTTTAACAGTCGCAATCCGACCGCTGCGGTTACTCAATCGGCGGAGTCTGCGATGCGCGAGGTAGTGGGGCGCAAGACAATGGATTCGGTACTTTATGAATCGCGCCAGGAGATTGCGGTCGAAGTGCGCCGGCTGATGCAGGAGATGCTCGATCGCTACGGCACCGGCATCCTGGTGCAGGCCGTTGCGATTCAAAACGCGCAACCCCCCGAGCAGGTCCAGGCTGCATTCGACGACGCCGTCAAGGCGGGTCAGGATCGCGAGCGCGAAATCAACCTGGGTCAGGCCTACGCGAATGACATCATTCCAAAAGCACGCGGTCTTTCGTCGCGCCTGCTGCAGGAAGCCGATGGTTACCGCTCGCGCGTGATCGAAACGGCGCAGGGCGACGCATCGCGCTTTCAGCAAGTATTGGTTGAGTACAACAAGGCGCCCGAAGTCACGCGGGATCGGCTTTATATCGACACGATGCAGCAGGTGTTCTCGAACACCAGCAAGGTGATGGTCGATGTACGCAATAGCAGCCCGCTGCTGTATCTGCCGTTTGACAAATTGATGCAACAAGCGCTGCAGGATTCGGGAGTTGCGCGTCCGGCGCCCACGGCGGTCCCGGAGCCAGCGCCGGTTCCCGAGACACGGGGCCGTGAAAACTTGCGCACGCGCGACCGCGACGCGCGTTGAGGGATAAGCCGATGAACAGAGTTGTCGCAGTCGTCATTGCACTTGTGCTGGTTGCGGTTGCCGTCCGCGCCAGTACATTTATCGTCGATCAGCGGCAGTTTGCAATCGTGTTCCAGCTGGGTGAAATCGTCCGTGTCGTTACGCAGCCGGGACTTTATTTCAAGCTGCCGCTGCTGCAGAACGTCGAATATCAGGACAGCCGGATATTGACGATCGATACGCCGCAAGCCGATCGCGTTCAGACTTCAGAAAAGAAAAACCTGCTGATTGACTCGTTTGTGCGCTGGCGGATCAGCGAGCCGCGCGCATTTCGCGTCAGCTTTCCCGGCGGCGAACGCTCGGCTGAAGAACGTATTTCGACGCTTGTGCGCGATGCTCTGAATCAGGCGGTCAACAAGCGCACGGTCAATGAGATCACCTCGCGCCAGCGCGAAAAGGCGATGGAAGAGATTCGTATCGCCGTGCAGGAAAGCGTCAAAGGTTTGGGCGTCGAGATCGTCGACGTGCGTCTAAAGCGGGTTGATTTCGTGCCCGAGATCAGCGATTCGGTGTACGGCCGCATGCAGGCCGAGCGCAAGCGTGTTGCGAACGAGCAGCGCTCGATCGGCTCCGCAGAAGGCGAAAAAATCCGCGCCGATGCCGACCGGCAACGTGAGGTGCTGCTGGCCGAGGCGTACAGCGCGGCGCAGAAAGTTAAGGGCGAAGGCGACGCCAAAGCATCGGCCACTTATGCGCAGGCGTTCGGGCAAAACGCCGACTTTGCCGAGTTCTATCGCACGCTCGAGGCGTATCGAACCACGTTCAAGAATCGCAATGACGTGATGGTCATCGATCCGTCGTCAGAGTTTTTCAAGTACCTGAAGGGTTCGCGTCCAGGCAACCCGGGTTCCAGTGCGAAGGGCGCCGGCCGATAACAGTCTGTTCATGTCTGTTATTGGACTGGCTGTTGCTCTGATGCTGGTATTCGAGGGACTGATGCCCCTCGTGGCGCCAGGCGCATGGCGACAGATGTTTGCGCGCTTGAGCGAATTGAGTGATGGCCAAATCCGCTTCTTCGGTTTAATAGCGGTGGTCGGCGGCGCGCTATTGTTCTGGCTGCAAAGCTAGTCGTCTCATTCCGAGATCAACTTTTTGAAGCGAGATGCCCGCCAGGGTCGTCTCGCGTTTCCATGCCGCGCTGGTTATTGCCTGAAAATATCTCCGACGTGTTGCCGCGCGAGGCGCGTCGCGTCGAGCAGCTTCGGCGGGCGCTTCTAGATCTTTATCGCGGCTACGGTTACGAGCTTGTAATCCCGCCGCTGATCGAGCACGCCGAGTCGTTGCTTACGGGCACCGGCGATGACCCGGATCTGCGCACGTTCAAAGTGACCGATCAATCGAGCGGAAGACTGCTCGCATTGCGCGCGGATACGACTCCGCAGGTCGCGCGCATCGATGCGCACATTCTGAATCGCCAGGGCGTGGTGCGGTTGTGTTACGCCGGCAGTGTCTTGCACGCGCGGCCGCTTCATCCGCTCGCAGCGCGTGAACCGCTGCAGGTCGGCGCCGAGCTGTATGGGCTCGTTGGAGTCGCGGCCGACGTTGAAGTGCTGGAGCTCGCGGTGGCGTCTTTACACCTGGCAGGATTGTCGAGCGTGCGGCTCGACCTGGGTCACACCGGCGTAGTGCGAGGCATCCTGGAACTTGGGCATGCCCCGTCAGCGTTATCCGACGAGCTGCTTGCTTCATTGAGCGCGAAGGACATCCCGACGTTGCGCCAGCAGGCAATGTCGCTTCCTGAAGAAGTGCGCTCGGCACTCTTGACCCTCGCACGTTTGAACGGCGGGCGCGAGGTGCTACGA
>DATLMT010000204.1:0-2926 GCA_035537135.1 Burkholderiaceae bacterium
AGTGGCGGAGTGGCAGTCGGCGGTAGCTCCTTCAGGTTGTTCGCTAACCACGCTTCATCTTCATCCTGACCGCAGCTCCCTTGGCGCGCGCTTTCCACACTGACAGCAGCTCGCGCCGTTCAAGCGGCGTCATCGACTCGCGCCGGATATCGCGCAGCATCTTGTGATAGTTGTCAAGCCGATCCGACGCAATGCCCGCGCGCACGGCGCAGCCCGGCTCATCGTCATGCGAACAGTCGCGAAAGCGGCAGCCGCTCGCCAGCGTCTGTATGTCATGGAAGCTCGCAGCGAGCGACGCCTCGTCGATGGCGGGCGCTAGACCGCGCAGTCCCGGCGTATCGATCACGCATGCGCCGCTCGCCAAACGATGCAGCGTGCGCACAGTCGTCGTGTGGCGTCCACGGCTGTCGTCTTCGCGCACTGCGCCGGTTGTCTGGACTTCGGCACCTAGCAGCGCGTTCGTCAGCGTCGACTTACCTGCGCCAGATGAGCCGAGCAGTACGAGCGTTTGCCCGACACCCATATAGGACGCGAGTGCACCAGCAGCACTGCGCTCGAGCGCATTGACCGCATGCACATCGATGTGTGCGCCGATGCGCGAAGACACTTCGGCGCGACGGTCGTCACTGTCGCTGCTCAGATCGGCTTTCGTCAAAACGACCACGGGCCAGAGGCCCGCTGGCGTCACCATCGCCAGATAGCGTTCGAGCCGTCGCAGGTTGAAGTCGCCGTCGAGTCCCATCACCAGCAACGCCGTATCGACGTTGCTGACCAGCACCTGCGATCGGCCATCGCTGTCGCGCCGACTTAGTTCTGTAATCGGCGGCATCCGTGCGTGGATCCACAACTCATTGGCGCTGCGCTCGGCAGCAACCCAATCGCCCACGGCGAGCGCGGAGGCGTGACGAAGCGAAGGGTGAACGCGCGCCGCGTGTTCCTGCTCGCCATCGGTGACGGCGAGTGTTGCTCGGTGCACTTCGGTGATCCGCATCGGCAGGCCGGGTGCGTCGAGCGCCCCCAGCGACTGCATCACTGTCGGTGTCAATCCAATCGGCCGCAGCCGATCCCAATCTTGATATTCCATTTCGGTCGTTCCTCGGCGCACGCGAGCGTGCGCAAGCGATTGCGCGCCATCGGGCGCGAGCTTGGGCTTATGAAAATCGCCGGCCGCAGGCAAAGACTGCGGCGGAATCGGAACGAGCCGAGTCAGCGCAAGTGCGGCCGACTAGCGAACCAGATCAGTCTTGGACATGGCGCCTCCGGAATTAGATGGCGCTCAAACGAGCGAGGGCGAAGCTTCGCGCAGAGCGCGGCGGCGGTCAACAGAAACCTCAAGCAACATGCTTTTTAGCGAAGCGCCGATACGTTTGGCTATTGACGAAAACATGGCCGGGGGCCGGATTGGTCTAGTTTTGTGGCACTTCTAACGAACTTCATTGGGCTTTCAAGAAGGCACGCCACCGTTATCCTCTACGAACATTTGACTTAAGGTCAGTTGCGATCGTGATCGACATCACACACCGCCAGCCGACTGCACGTGATCGTTCGAGTGAATAACTCGCGCCGTCACGACATCCTTCTCGCAGTCGCTCTATGCGTGGGCGTCGTGTTCGTTATTGCCTTGCATCGGTACCCGTATCGGAGCCTGGTTCGACAACTCGAAGCGGAGCGCTTCAACCGTCTTACGCCTGCCGAAGCTACGAAGACGCTGAACGCGGCGCTGCGTGCTGGTTCGTTGACGTTTCGCTCAACCGCGGACGTTGAGACGTGGCTTCAGCAGCGACCAACGGCTTTGCGTGCTCCGACCGCGGATAACCCGCTGTTTGCTTACCGCGCTGTGATGCCCACGCTGCAACCAGAGTCGGAGGCGTGGCTTCTCATTGCAGCGCTTCATGTAGTGCCTACGCTCCCCACCCTCGAGCATGGAGCAACTGCTGCGTCGAGACGGCCCGTGCCGGAGCGCATTCGCGGCATTCGGACCGACTACCCCGAAGCCGCGGCAGTGATCACCACGCATCTGCGCGCGCAACCGGTGTTCGCTCATCCGCGTGCCGACTTTGCAATGCTGGCAGAGCTCAACCCCGGAGACATCGCATTGATTGCCGATGCGCAGCGAGCGACGCCGACACCGTCCGGCGAGATTGCGAAGACGTTGCTGCTATCGGCGATCGAAGCAAAAGATGAAGCGACACGTGTCGCAATGGTCGAGGCCGGCACGGACATGATGGTGGCCGCTGCAGCCGCAGGCACCGCATCGACCGTATTCGACCAGTATTCCAAAGGCGACGCACGGGTCGTCGCGCTGATCAGACAGCGCCGTTTAAAGCATGCAGAGGCAGAGCAGTGCATCAACTTTGGCCATGCCGGCTTGCCCGCGGCTGCTGTAGACGCAGTGTGGACGCGCCGCGTCGCAGAAGGAAAGGATGCGCTCTGCAATTGGTACCGGTCGGGTTACGTCATTCCCGCTAAAGAGCTCTTGGTCGCGCAGCCAGAGACCGCACTTCGGCTAGTGAGTGGTTTTACAAGGCCAGGTGACGGCTGGCGCCGCGAAGTATTGATCGAGGACTTGTCGCGCATTCTGGCGCGCGGGTTAAATGAGCAAGCGCCCTCGGCGGAAGAATTGCGTTGGTGCGAGCGAAATAAGAATGAGCCGACGGTATGTCTGTGGCTGGCCCATCGGGACGTGACACGCGTGATGCGAGCGGCGGTGCATGGTCCCAAGCTCAAGATCAGTAAAACCGCCGGTGGCACGACGACGCTCACGTTTGCCGATCCTGCTTTCGCGAAGGCGTGGCGCTCGCGCCTGGCAGCGCGCAAGGTTGTCTTCAGTTCTAAGGACGCGCTTTCGAATACTGCAGCGCTGGCGAAAGAACTTGGAGCGGACGAATCCGCGGTGCGCGCTGCGCTGAAGCGAGAGCTGCCCTAC
>DATLMT010000205.1:0-4107 GCA_035537135.1 Burkholderiaceae bacterium
AAAGCGAGCTCGAGCGTCGGTTGCTGGAGGAAGTGCGGGCGACGCCAGCCACCACGCGCGGAGCGCAGCAGCGGCATCTGTGGCCGGCGCTAGTCGTGGGTTTGATTGTTCCGATCGCCGCTGGTGCGCTGTACTGGCAGATCGGTACGCCGGGCGCGCTGTCGCCGCAGGCTGCTACCGAGCAGGATGCGAGCCAGCCGAGTCGCGAGCAGATCGACGCGATGATCGCGCAGGTCAAGCAGCGTCTCGAAAAGGAGCCCGACAATGTCGAAGGCTGGACGATTCTGGCGCGCACGCACTACATGCTCGGCAATTTTCAGGACGCTGCCGTGGCATACGCCAAGCTCAGCACGTTGATTCCGAATGACGCCGATCTGCTCGCCGACTACGCTGATGCGCTAGCGATGAGCAAGGGGCGAAATTTTTCGGGCAAGCCGATGGAGCTTGTACATCTCGCGCTGAAGATCGATCCGACGCAATGGAAGGCGCTCGCGATGTCGGGCTCGGAAGCGTTCGAGCGGAAGGACTTCAATGCGGCGGCCGAATTCTGGCAGCGGCTGCACGACACAGCACCTCCCGAGTCGCCGATCCGGCAGCGCATCCAGGCCAGCATCGACGAGGCGCGTTCAATGGCGGGGATGCCGGCGGTCGCGCAAGCACAGAAGGGCGCGGCAGCCGGCGGCGGCGACGAAGGCCGCAGCGTCGGTGGCACGGTTACGCTAAGCCCGGCACTCATTGCCAAGGTGAAGCCCGATGATTCTGTATTTGTGTTTGCGCGCCCGTCCGACGGTTCGCGCATGCCAGTGGCCGTCGTGCGCGCGCGAGTCAGCGAGTTGCCGTTGCGATTTAAGCTGGACGATTCACGCGCAATGGCGCCCACGGCAAAGATTTCTGCGTTAAGCGAAGTGATCATCAACGCGCGCGTTTCGCGCTCCGGTAACCCGATCCCGGCAAGCGGGGATCTCGAGGGGCCACCCGAGAAAGTGAAGGTCGGCACTCAAGGGATGTCGCTGGTCATCGACCGCGCGATCCCGTAGGCGAAAGCCTAGCGGTGGCCGCTTCAGTGGTTGTATCTACGGTTCAGGGTGCATTGCGCACCGTCGTACTGACCGCCCGGCGCGCATTCGGCCTGCCCGCGCAACTGCATACCGAAGATCGCCGCGTTCTCGAGCAACACATCCTGCCCGAGTACGCACGCCACCCCGACATTGGGCGCATGTTGTTCGTTGGATGTGCTCCTTACACGCAGCGTTACAGCGGGTTTTTCGGCGGCCGCGACTATTGGACGATCGATCCTGTGGCGCGGCGGCGCCGGTACGGCAGCGAGCGCCACATCGTTGACACGCTGCAAAGTCTTGGCGGCCACTTCGCGCGCGCCTACTTCGATTTGATCTTGTGCAACGGCGTTCTTGGATGGGGGCTAAATGCACCGTCCGATGCCGACGCTGCGTTCGAGGCGTGCTTTGCGCGTCTACGTGCAGGCGGCTATCTATTGCTGGGATGGAACGACATCGCACCGCGCAATCGCGTTCTGCCTTCAGATATTCCAGCATTACGGCGTTTCGAGTCAGTCAACTTCGGTGCATCGCAGACGGCTCGCTGGGTGATCGACGCACCGAACCGGCACGTCTTCGAATTTTATCGAAAACCGCTTGCTTTTATTTCTTGATTTACTTTAAATTAATCCTTTAAGTTATTGATTAAGCACTATTATTGGCGATCCACTTCGTCAACATGCGCAGGTTCGCATTTTGCAAGTCTGCCGATCTCGCTAAAGGAGTTTGACCATGGCCGCGCGTTCCTTGCAGTCGGTAACGATCACCTTTGGGCTCGTCACCATTCCCGTGAAAATGTACGCGGCGACCAATCCTCGGGCAGGTGTGTCGTTCACGATGCTTGATGCCAAAGGGGGCCGGGTCAAACAGCAGTACATCTCAGCCGAATCGGGTGAAGTCGTGGCACGCAACGAGATGATCAAAGGCTACGAATTCGAGAAGGATCGCTTCGTCACCTTCACCAAGGAAGAGTTGAAAGCGCTCGAGCAGGTGTCGTCGGGCGCGATCGACATCACGGAGTTCGTACCCGCTGCGTCGATCGATCCGGTGTACTACGAAAAGGCTTACTACCTTGGGCCCGACAAGGGCGGCGCCAAGCCGTATAGGCTGCTGGCAAACGCGATGCGCGACTCGGGCCGCTCTGCCATTGGCCGATGGGCGGCGCGCGGCAAACAGTATTTGGTCAATATTCGAGTGGTCGACAAGGGGCTCGTCCTGCAGGAACTTCTGTACGCCGACGAGGTGCGGCCCATCGACGACGTAGAGATCCCCGATGCAAACGTCAGCCCGAAAGAGCTTGCCCTGGCGACCCAACTGATCGATAGCATCACTTCGGAGGCGTTTGATCCGACGCAGTACAAGGACGATGTACAGGAGCGCATCGAGGCACAAATTCAGAAGAAGGTAGAAGGCGAGGAAATTACCGTTCCCGAGGGGACGGGGGCGCCGGCGAGCGCCAAGGTCATTGACATCATGGACGCGCTGCGCGCGAGCCTGAACCGCAAGGCAGATGGCAAGGTGTCCGATGGGTCGGCGACGCGGGCTTCCTCCGCACGTAAGGCGAAGCAGCCGGAAGCAAAGAAGGCTGCAAAGAAAGTCGCAAACAAGACGGCGAAAAAGAATTCCGTTCGCAAAGCCGCGTAAGCTGGACCAAGTTTCTGCTGGGTTTTGCAGATGGCGCCGCACACAGGTGCCGCACACAACAACGAGGAGCACATATGGCAACAAAGTCACTTACTGCCAATCCATTCGCAAATTTTTACGAAGCGCAAACGGCCGCTACGGCAGAGATTGCGCAAGCCGCGCTAAATGGTATGCAGCGTCTGCAAAGGTTGACGCTGCAGGCGATGCGCGCGGGAGCCGGTGGCCAACTGACGCTCGCGCAATCGATGGGTTCGATGCGCGACAGCAGCGGCACCGCTCGTTCGGTCAGCGAGGCGGGAGTACCCGCCGAGCAAGGCGCGCAATATCAGCGTGAGATGGTGCAGGCGATCACGGATATGAACAACGACATCATGCGCGCTAGCTATTCGATGATGGAACGCATGCGCGATGCCCTCGGCACCGCGACGCAGGGCTCAATGGCAATGACCTCGGCACTGCCCGGCTTGCCCATGGGCGGTGATGGCATGACAAACCCAATGGCGATGGTTGACTCCGCAATGCGCCAGTGGCAAACAGCGGTGCAGCGAATGATGGAAACGCCAGCGGTTGCGATGGCTGTTGCGTCGGCCGACGACGGCGACCGCCCCCGTTCCACTCGCGCGGCGCCGGCTCGCAAAGCGAAACGCTCGGGCAAACGCAAATCGGGTACACACCCACGCTGACGCGTTAGGTATCGCAGTCATGCAACTCGCGCTGGCTGCGCTGTGACCTTCGCGATCTGGGCGCTGATCGCCGGTGCCATTTTTACGGTGATGGCCCTCTCCGGCACGCTGCTAAAGCGGCTGCCGTTAAGCACGTCGATGCTTTACCTGTTTGCGGGTTTTGCATTGGGGCCCGCCGGCGTTGGGCTGCTAAATCCATCTCCGACGTCCGACCATCGAATTCTCGAAGTGATCGTGGAGGTCGCGTTACTGGTATCGCTGTTCGCGGTCGGCTTGAAGCTCGCGTTGCCGTTATCGGACCGGCGCTGGCGCGCGGTGCTGCGGCTTGCAACCCTGTCAATGCTGATCACGATTGCATTGCTCGCCGCGATAGGCATATGGCTGTTCGACCTCCCTCTCGGTGCGGCGATCCTTATGGCGGCGATGCTCGCACCCACCGATCCAGTGCTTGCGTCCGACGTGCAACTGGAGAACGCGAATGATCGAGACTCGGTGCGCTTCAGCCTGACGGGGGAGGGCGGACTCAACGATGGCGCCGCGTTCCCATTTGTGTTGCTTGGCCTCGTGCTCCTGGGTTTACGCAACCAGGACACGGGCTACTTGCACTGGCTAGCGCTCGATCTCGTGTGGCCAATCTTCGGTGGGCTCGCCATCGGCGCGCTGTGCGGTTATGCAATCGGAAAAGTCGTGCTGTATTTGCGTACCAGACATCAGGAAGCGGTCGG
>DATLMT010000206.1:0-8940 GCA_035537135.1 Burkholderiaceae bacterium
CCGAACGTCAGCCCGCCGGCGACGACGTCGGCTTTCAATCCTGCCAGCGCACCGGTGACGACACTGCCCCACAGTGCCGCGCGCGTCTCGTCGACTCGTTCGGCAATCGCAAAATGCGTCTTCATTCGCTGCAATACGGTGTCGGCGGCTGAGCCTTGCAGTCCATGCAATTGGATCAAACGGTCGGTCGTATGGCGGATGTTGGCGTCTAGTCGCGCAGCCAGTGCTTGCATTGCGTGCTCGCGCGCCGATTCGATTCCCTCGCGCTTCAGACCGACTGTGTGCATCAATTTTTGCGCGGCCGATGCCGAGACTTTGGCCACCGGCTCGACGTCGGACGCGGCGTGCGCAAGATGCTCGGCAAGCACTAGCATCGCGGCGTCGAATCGCTCGACGTTGCGCGTGGTCCAGTTCGAGACCAGGCGTGCGTACGCGGCACGCTTGGACTCGGGCAATCGGCGGCCAACGGCGTCGAGCAGCACCCGCTCCTGCACCCAGCAGCGCGCGAAAGCGTCGAGCGCCAGCTCTTCGCTGGCAACGCCGAGCGATTCGAGATGCGCACTCCAGCGCTGCGCCTCGGCGTGCTCTTCGCTCGCCGGACGCGGCGGTCCGGTCTGATTAAGCAGCACGACGATCGGCTTGCCAACCCAGCGCAGCACCTGGGCCTCGAATGCCACATAGCCCGCATCGCGCGGATCTTCGGCAGCATTGACGAGGTACAGCACGACATCGGAACTGTCGCGTGCGGCACGCACCGCCTGTTGACTACACCAAAAAGGGCGATCGCGATAACGGTCCCACACTTCGCGCAGCAGCCAGCCGATAGGGTTATCGGCGAGCCGCAGCCGCTGCACCAGCCGTGCCGAGTCACCAAAGCCCGGGGTGTCCCATAGCCGCAGCACGTCGCCTGCGGCGGTTTGTAGCAGCGTATGCGCCTCGGCGATCTCGGTAACGTGCGGCGCATCTCTGACTTCGCCGATGTCGCGGCCGAGCAGCGTGCGCGCGAGCGTGGTCTTGCCGGTGTTGGTGTGCGAGATCAGCGTGATCTCAATTGTCGCGGCGTCCGTCGTCATAGGGTGGCGACAGGCGCCGCAAGCACGGGCTCGAGGTCCCGCTCGGTTGCAGGCAAATCGGGCGCGGACAGGTCGATGAATGCGGCCTCCAGCTGGAGGGCACGGCAAAAATAACGCCACGCGCTACGCCTTTCATCGAGTCGCGCGTCGGCGCCGGCATGCTCGCCGATCCGGCGCCGATAGCTCGACTCGTCGATCAGCGCGGCGAGCCGTGTCGCCGCTGGCGCACCCCGCAGCGCCTTCAAAAACGCACCGTGGTTCTCGTTCTCGGGCGTTGTCGCCAGATTGAACAGTGCCAGCGTCAGCGGTGCCGGCGATTCTGCACCGGCCAGTGTCTGCCGCACACTATCCTCGGCACCAAATGCGACGGCGGGGTGCAGCGTCACTTCTGCGTCGTCACCCAGCAAGGCCACCGCTAGCTTACGTAGGCCGCTCAACATAGTTTCATCAACCGTGAAGCTGTATGGAACGATTCGTAGCCGTGCGCTGCCGACCGCCAGCGAGCCTGCGAGGCGTCGAAAGTAGGGATCGCTCATGTCAAACGTAAAGTGGTTTGCGCGGCGCCGCTCTTGCCAACGGGCGAACAATGCGAGCAGCAGTCGCGGCACGATGACGACCGCCGCAACGGTGATTGCGTACAAATGGATCCAAAGCGCAGCGTTGTCGCCGCTGGCCGCGCCGTTCGTGAAGCGCAGAGCTGCAATCTCGTCAACCGATGGAAACGCGACGCTTAGCAGATGTGCGGCGGGCGAAAGAAAAAATGACAGCATCGCGTGCACGGTAGGGGCGTCGAGAAAAGTGCTCTCCCACCCGGCGCGATATTCGAACACCAGACCGCGTATGTATAACCCAGTGACAGCGCCAAGCGCGAACAGCGCCCCGGCCAGGTGAAGCACACGCGCAGCGCGCGCCGTCATCAATGGCGCAACGAGCGTGGTCCATTGCGCAGCAAAGGCCCCGACCGAATCCCTTTCTACGGCCGGAAGATGGCGCGGCAAGCGCTGACGGCCAGCGGCCAGCCAGCGGCGCGGTCCGCGCTCAATTCCTGTGCGCAGCAACGGCCGCAGCAGCAACAGCACGTAGACCGCTACGTTCCAGATCACTATCACCAGTAGCGGAAACGCAAGAATGTTGACGTGATGGTGATCGGAGATGTGCTCCAGCAACGCACCGAGTGCGAACGCCAGGAGCGGGAGCGCGACACCAATCCAGGACGGCCAGTCAAACGCGCGCACCACGCGCATGATCGCAGGGCGGCGCCGCGGCAGCGCTTCAACCAATAGCCCAGCGCGCTGCGCGACAAACGACTCGGCGGTCGGCGCCTCACGCCGTTCCCCTGCGCGCCAGCGCGCCAGCTCTGCCGCGGCGCGACTAGCGTGCATTCTGTCTTCATTGCTGAAGATCATGCGACCGGTGTCGGCGCTCTCGATGGCACGCACTAGAACAACGTCGCGGGCGAGATGCTCGTTCATCGCGTCATTATCGCGGCAGTACGTTCAGGCGCACGATTGCACTTCGAGCTCGTTTGCCTGCGTGGGATGGTGAATAATCTGCCTAGGGCAAAGAGATGCGGGAGTTCGGTTGAGTTTTTCCCCGCTAGATCCGCAGTTTGAAGCACGCGTTCGCGCCAGTTTCGCGCGGCAGCGGGCGATGGATACGATCGGAGCCACGCTTGCTCGCGTGCAACCGGGCATTGTGGAAGTCGCTTTGACGTATCGCGCAGACCTGACGCAGCAGCACGGCTTTCTGCACGCCGGCATCGTCGCCACGATATTGGATAGTGCCTGCGGATATGCGGCGTTTAGTCTGATGGCAGCCAATGTCGCGGTGCTGACGGTTGAGTACAAAATCAATCTGCTGCGGCCTGCGCAGGGAGATCGATTCATCGCCAGAGGCGAGGTCGTGCGCGCTGGACAAACGATTACTGTGTGTTCCGGTGCCGTTTTCGCGCAGGGGTCTGACGAGAAGCAAATAGCGACAATGCTGGCGACCGTATTCGCGTCGCCCGAGCGCGACGGGCTCAGACAGTAGCGGAAGCCGGAACGCGTTGGCGAGCCGGCTTTGTATCAAAGCGCTGCAGCGGGCGGGCTAAGCCGCCCGTCGCTCACGTGAATAACGGCAGTGTCGAAGGCGAAAAGTGTTGCAGGTTCGGCAGCACGTCCATCAGTTGCGCGTCCGAAAGTCCCATCCAGCGCGCGAAGCTCGCTGCGTATTGATCGACCGATGTCGTCGGGATCAAGCGCCCCTGACCAGCGTCCTCATTGGTGCCGAGTGCGACTACCGGAAATTGCCCGTATATGTCCCGGCCTCTGACCGCGCCACCGACGACAAAGTGGTGCGCTCCCCATCCGTGATCAGAACCGTCGCCGTTCGATGTCAACGTGCGGCCAAAGTCGGATGCGGTGAAGGCCGTCACCTGATTGCGCACGTTCAGCTCACCCAGTGCTGCGTCGAACGCGCTCAGTGCGGCGGCCAACTGCGTCAGCAATGGCGGATGCGAGCCGCTTAGGAATGCGTGATTATCAAAACCGCCGGCCGAAACGAAGATCACCTGCCGCTTGGCGCCGACACCGTCGCGCGCCGCGATCAGGCGCGCTGCCATCTTCAGCTGCGCGGCCAGCCCACCCTCTGGAAACACGGTTTGCAGGGCGGGCATGCCTGCCATCGCAGCACGCAGATCCTCATTGGCGGTGAGCCCGCGCTGTATCAGCCGGGTGTGGTCATTCTGGAGCACATGAGCACGCGGTTCGGTGACAAGCTTTCGCAACAATTGCGATGCAGCCGCCGAACCAAACAGGCTTGCATTGGCGAGTGAGTTGACCGCTACCGCGCCGCCGGGTCCGATCTGATACTGCAGCGTTGACTGGCCGGATGCCCATACGGCATTGCCCGATATTGAAATGCTGGTGAACGTCGATTTGGCGTTCGCGCCCGCCAGCACGTCACCGATGCGCCCTCCCCAGCCGTACCGCGCACCTTCTGGTACTGACGCCTGCCAAACTGATTGCTGATCGTTGTGCGAAAAGAGCTTCGGTGGCAGCGGCACCGAGCGGTTTTGATATTGAGCGCGCGTCGTCGGGCGCACCAACGGCCCGACATTGGCGACGATCGCCGCGCGGCCGGCGTCGAACAGTGTCGCGATCGGCTGCAACTCCGGCGGCAGCGCAAACTGCCTGCCGCCGAGATTGGACACGGTCGTCAGAGGCAGCAGCGCGTTGCGCGCGCGCGCGATACTGCCGCGTGCTTGTTGATAGCCGGTGTATGAAGCTACGTCATACGGAATCACCGTATTGTGATTGTCATTGCCGCCGTAGAGAAAAATGCATACGAGCGCTTTGTAATCAGTTGCTGCCTGCGCCGATGCGGCGCCGAGCGCAGCGAGGTTGAGCGCGAACGGAGCGCCGGCGCCAAGCGCAGCTGCGCGTGCAGACCAGCTGAGGAAATTGCGGCGTGAAGCGTTGTGCGTCATTTGGTTTCCTCTTAGCGCTGCACGATGAAGTCTGGCGATGCGAGCGTGAAAAGCAGTGCAAGCCGCACGCGGTTGCCCCGCGCATCGAACGTGCTCAGTGGTACCGAACCGATCGCCTCGCGCGCCAGCGCCCGGGTGCTGGCGCTCATCGCGCCGTAAGTCAGCCGCTCGTCCATCCGATTCAGCAGCGCATCGACGTCGTCAGCGATTGCCCTCTCTGCCTGGTAATCGGCGGTGAGATCGAGCAGAAACCCGGCGCCCCCGAGCACGGCCATGCTCTCGACGAAGTTGATGTAGCTCGACGCGCTGGTCTCGCTGGTGATCTGCATCTCGGGCACGAGGAGCCCTGCCGCGGCGGCGCCGGTGTTGGGCGGCACATAACCGGGACGATAGAAGTTGAACACCGAGGGCGAGCGGAACGGAGCCTGACCGATGCCGCTCGACGGATCGTCGGTAAAGAAGACGTTGTAGTTGCCGGAAGTGGACTTGACGTTGAAAGCGCGAATCCATGCGCTTAGGCGCAGCACCGGCTCGCGCAGCTTGCCGAAGTGCGGATCGTTGAGCTTCGCAGCATCGCGTGCCTCGGGGTCGAGCAGGATGGCGCGCCACACCGCTCGCATGTCGCCACGTACGCCCTGACCGTTGTTGTTGAACGCAGCACTCACACGCCCGACGTAGGCCGGGCTGGGATTGCTGGTAACCGAGCGCTGAATCAGCTGCTTGCCAATGAACGGCGCGACGTTTGGGTGATTAAACAGATGATCGAGTGCCTGCTTCAGTGATTCCTGACCACCGGTGCCGGCAGGAATCGTCTTGCCGAGAAACGCTTTGGCCGATGCAGAATGAAACTGCGGATACAGCTCCATCGCCTTCAGTGCTCGGTCATCGGTCACGAACAGCCCCCGATTTGCCTGAAATGATGCGTCGTCCTTGGTCGGCGACGACCAGCTCCAGCCGGTGAGTACGCGCGCTAGCCCGATCACGTCGTCGTTCGAATAGGTTTCAATCGGTTCGCGCCGCGAGTCGAGCTTCACCGTGCCGTCCGCATTGAGCTCGTGCAAGCCGATCGTGAACAGCTGCATCACCTCGCGCGCATAGTTTTCGTCAGGCACGCGACCAGTAGCCGGATCTTCTTTCTGATTTGCCAGGTGCGACAGATACAAGCCCATCATCGGGCTCAACGTCACGTCTTCCAGCAACTGGCGAAAGTTGCCGAAGGTGTCGCGACCAAGCAGATCCATGTAGGTCGCAATGCCCTGCGGATAGCTCATCACGTTGTTGTCGTTCATCGAGATCACGAACAGCTGCGACAACGAATACATTGTGCGTTGCCGCAGTTGATCCGGCGCAATGGCCGCCTTGGTCCAGAACGACGACAGCACCGGGAACTGTCCCACGAACTGCGGCGTGATCGTGTCGCCAAATGCGGGCACCGCAGGAAGATGAGTCGACGCCGGCGAATCGAATTGCTCCTCAAGCCACGCTGAGTAACCGAGTGCAACCACACGGTCGACATCGGCCGGAGCCGGACCAAAAGTCGCCTGTGTCAAAAAACGCGCCGCTTCGTTGCGCGTCGGCGGAACCGTCGCCGGTGGCGTCGGGGGTGGAGTCGTACCGGGCGGCGGCGCGACGCCGTCACTGCCTCCGCCACCGCACGCCGTCAGCGCGATGGAAATCGACAGTACCGCGACGAGCATGCCTCGCACGCCTGTTGATGCTGCCCCGCCGCGTGGTCGCCATACCGTCCGCGTCATATCCGTCTCCGTGTTTAATTTCCGAACGCATCGTGACGCGACGCGGGCCGGCTGTGGATGTCGATTGATGTCCTATGTGTCGTTGTTGACACGTTTGGCGCGCGGTCGCGCTTCAAACATGTAACGTGGCGCATGACCCCAGCCGACCCCGCGGCCCCATCGGTACTGCTGATCGACGACGATGTCGAGCTGGTACGTCTACTGGCGCAGGTTTTTGCGCGCGAAGGCATTGCGCTGCGCAGCGCGAATACAGGTAATGCCGGGCTCGAAGCTCTGGACGCTGCGCCGTCATTGGTGCTGCTCGATCTGATGTTGCCGGACATGCACGGGAAAGACGTATACCGACGCCTGCGCGAGCGGTTGCCGCAGCTGCCTGTGATCATGCTGACAGCTAAGGGCGATCCGGTCGATCGCATCATCGGTCTCGAACTCGGTGCCGACGACTATGTGCCCAAGCCCTTCGATCCACGCGAGCTGATTGCGCGAGTGCGTACGGTGCTGCGCCGGTCGCGCCCGGGCGTCGATACGCCGCCGAGGCAGTCGGCGCCGTCGGCGCTGCTGAAATTCGGCAAGCTCACACTCAATACGAGTGCGCGCACACTGACTGCGGATTCGGTCGAGCTTCCGCTGACTAACATCGAGTTTCGCCTACTGCTCGAGCTCGTCAAGCACCCTGGAGTCGCGTTGTCGCGAGAAACGTTGACGCGGGCAGCACAGGTCGGGAACTATCGTCCGCTCGACCGCGCCGTTGACGTTCAGATCGCACGGCTGCGCCGCAAGCTGCGACAGGCCGACTCGGATGCGCAATGGATCGTTACCGCCCGCGGCGAAGGCTATGTTTGGGCGCCGCCGCCTGCCGTGCACCGGACCGACAAATGAAGTTGCTGCCGCTGCCGATGTTCGGGCGCATTTTCATCGCGCTGTTGTTGATGACCATCAGCGCGTTGATTTTAATTGCGGCAACGTTCGGCAACTATCAGGATCGCGTCATCGCGATGACGCTGGCGCCGATGTGGGCGGCGGCGATTAGGACCGAGCAAGAACAGCCAGGGCCGTCGCAGCGAGCGCTCGATCTGCGCATGCGTGTGGACGTGTTCGGCGGCGCCCCACCCCCGCAGGCCTACTCGATTGTGTCGGATGGTCGAACTGCGGCGCTGACAGATGCGCTTGCCCAATCCGGAATTAGCGTGATCGATACCCGGCTCGACGATAAGTCGGAGCTCCCGGTGACGTGGCTGAAGGTGCAACCGGCTCAAGGCGAAGCGCGCTGGGTCGGTCTAGCCGGCGGCGTTCAGCCCTCGTCGTTTCGCATGCGTGCGTGGGGCGTAATCGGCGTACTAATTCTGGTGATCACCATAGCCGCATGGTTTACTAGCCGCTGGGTGGTGCGCCCGGTGGCGCGTCTGGCGCGACAGGTCGACGCCATCGGCCGCGGTGAAGTGCCAACGGAAACCGTGCGCGGCACACGCGAGATCGAGCGCCTCGGAACCGCCCTGGCGACAATGGCACGGCAGCGCGCCGCGTTCGATGAGCAACGCCGCGTGATGCTGATGGGTGTGTCGCATGACCTGCGCTCACCGCTGACACGCATCCGCGTTGCGGCGGAGCTGCTCGCCGAGCAGCCGCAACTGCGGGATTTAATCGTACGTAACGTCGAGCATGCCGACGCGATCATTGAAAGTTTCTTGTCTTACGTCCGCACCGACGCCGAGCGTATTGAAGACAACGTCGATCTCAGCGCAGTGGCGGCGAGTGCGGCGAAGCTTGCTGGATTGCAGGATGCGCAGATTCGAATTGCCCCAGGCGCCGTCGTGCGCGGCAACGCCACCATGCTGCAGCGGATGCTTGCCAATCTGCTTGATAACGCCGCCCGGCACGGCGCACCGCCCGTTGTGCTTTCAGTGGCAGTGGATCATGCCGCGCGTCAAGCGACGCTGATCGTCGAAGATCGCGGACCCGGCATCGTCGATCCAAAACGCATGCTGCAACCGTTCGAGCGCGGCGATGCGAGTCGGGCTCACGGTGGCGCTGGGCTCGGGCTGGCAATCGTGGCACGCATCATCGAGAGGCACGCGGGCAGGCTAGACATCGGTGGTGTCGATGGGGGCGGCGCGCGTGTAACCGTGCGCTTGCCACTCGCTGACGGGAACTCTGACTGAATAAAGATTCGACTACGAAGTGTTCTTCTTCGACCGCGGCGCGGTATCCACAGGATCGGACTTATCGAAGTTTTGCGGCGTCTTGGGTACATCCGGCAGCACTTCGGCTATCCGATTGCGCGCGTCCGTGTCCTGTTGCCCACTTTGCAGGTCATCGTGCGCTTGCTTGAGAACTCGGCGCGGCCCGGTCAGCTGCGCATCGGCCGACTCGTCGCGCTCATTCGGCTGACGCAACTCCGGCGCGGTGGCCGCCGGATCGTCGGTCGCAAGTACGCGCTTGGTACCGGCTAGTTCAAGGTCGTTCGCACCGCCGGGTCCAGGGGTTGAGCGCCGACCGCCATCTAACTTTTCGCCACTCTTTTTCATCGATTTCCATTGCAGGACAGCGTCGAGCTCCGGGCACATCGCACAGCGATGTGCCCGGAGATGTGCCTCCATTATCCGCTAGCTAACTTTTACAGAAATGCGCTGCGGCCTCGCCTGCT
>DATLMT010000207.1:0-3552 GCA_035537135.1 Burkholderiaceae bacterium
CTGCGCGCGGCGCTAGGGAGCATCGATGACTTACCTGGCAAAACCGAAGCTGCGTCATCCGACGCTGCCAGCCAACCGCCTTGGCTACACGCGGCGCGACTACGAGGGAAAGATCTCAACGCTGTGCGCGGGTTGCGGCCACGATGCAATCTCCGCGGCGATCGTGCAGGCGTGCTGGGAACTCGCGATCGAGCCCCATCGCGTCGCCAAGTTATCCGGGATCGGGTGCTCGTCCAAAACGCCGGACTACTTCCTCGGCGCGTCGCACGGATTTAACTCTGTGCACGGCCGCATGCCTTCGGTGCTGACTGGCGCCAACCTCGCAAATCGAGATCTGCTCTACCTTGGAGTGTCGGGCGACGGTGACTCGGCGTCGATCGGGTTCGGCCAGTTTGCGCACTTGATCCGCCGCGGCGTCAACATGACGTACATCGTCGAGAACAATGGTGTCTACGGCCTCACCAAGGGTCAGTTTTCGGCGACCGCCGACCAGGGGTCGAAATCCAAGCGCGGAGCGGTCAACCGCGACGCGCCGATTGACATGGTCGCGATCGCGCTGCAACTGGGCGTCACGTATGTCGCGCGTAGTTTTTCCGGCGACAAGGATCAGCTTGTGCCATTGATCAAGGGCGCGTTGAACCACCGCGGCGCGGCGCTGCTCGACGTGCTGAGCCCATGCGTGGCGTTCAACAATCATCCGGGCAGCACCAAGAGTTACGACTACGTGCGCGAGCACAACGACGCCGTCAATCGTCTCGACTTCATGCCGCACCGTGAAGTGATCGGCGCGGACTACGCTCCTGGCGAAGTGATCGAAGTGATGCAGCACGACGGCAGCCGGTTGCGGCTGCGCAAGCTCGACGAAGCGTACGACGCGGGCGACCGCCTTGGCGCGATCAATCATATCCAGCAACACCAAGCGCGCGGCGAGATCGTTACCGGACTGCTTTATATCGATCCCGAGGCCGACGACTTGCACGCCCACCTTGCCACCTCCGCGACACCGCTGAACAAGCTGACTGAAGCTGACCTCTGCCCGGGTGCCGGAGCGCTGCAGGCGTTGAACGCAGAGCTGCGCTAGCTTCACCGTTTCTTCATCGGGCGTTCCGCTGTTCTTCACGCGGCAGCCTGACGATGACAGCTCCCGTGTTCATGGAGCTCCTCGTGTTCAAACTGCCGCACAACTCGCTACTGCTCAAAGCCCTCGTCATCGGCGGGCTCGCTATTTTGATGATGATTCCGCTCGGAATGGTCGAAGGTCTGATTGCCGAGCGCGCGTCGCGCCGCAATGAAGCGATTGCTAGCGTGCAGGCCAGCTTCGCCGGCCCGCAGACGGTGACTTTGCCGTTCTTCGTATGGCCCTACGTCGAGCAGTGGTCCGAGCAGACTGTCGATGCCGCGGGCCGCGCCCGAGTGACACCGATGAGTGAACAGAAGGTTCTAGTCTGGTTTGCAGACCAGGCGCAGGCCGCGGTCGACGTCACGGTAAAAAACGATCGCTACCGCGGCATTCACCGCGTGCGCACGTACGAGTCGACCCTGGCGATCAACGGTGCGATGACGTGGCCTGATCGCAGCCAGGTGAAGCCATCGGCCGATGGGCGGCGAATCGTGTGGGGAGAACCGCGTTTGGCGCTTCCAATATCCGACGTGCGCGGCCTGCGCGGCACACCTGCAATCAACTTCAATGATCAGCCCCAGAGGTTTCGCGAAGGAACGCACGTCCCGATGCTAGCTGCGGGTCTGCACGTACTGCTGGCAGATCAAGCGCCAGCTATGGGCGTGCGATTTTCAATAAGCCTCGAACTGGCAGGCACCGAACGTCTCGCCTTTGCGCCGACCGCCACTTCGAACGCAGTCACCGTCAAGTCCGCGTGGCGGGATCCGCACTTCGGCGGCAGCTATCTGCCGCGCGACCGCACTGTCACCGAGAGCGGGTTTTCCGCCGACTGGGCCATCTCCGCCCTCGCCTCCGACGTGCAGCAGCAAGTTCGGCAGCTCGCGTCCCAAACGCAGCCCGATAGGCGGCCACAGCAAAATGCGCCTTCGCGGCTGGACACCTTTGAAATCGATTTCATTGAAGCGGTCAATACGTACCTGCTCGCCGAACGTTCGACCAAACACGGCGCGATGATCATCGTTCTTGTCTTCGGCGCGATGTTTCTGTTCGACACACTACGCGCGCTCAATGCACATCCTGTGCAGTATGGCTTTGTCGGCTTGGCGCTCGTAATCTTTTTCCTGCTGTTACTGAGCTTGTCCGAACATGTCGCATTCGGTGCCGCGTATTCGATTGCAGCGTCCTCATGCACGCTGCTGATTACTTACTACCTGAGCTACGTGCTTGCTAACCGGCCGCGCGCCCTCGGGTTCGGCTGCGCTCTGGCGGCCATGTACGCGACGATCTACTCGATTCTGATCGCAGAAGGCACGGCGCTGTTGATGGGCAGCGTGCTGCTGTTCGTGATGCTGGCCGCCGCGATGATCGTGACCCGCAAGCTCGATTGGCGACGGATCGGACCGAGCATGAAGCCGGGCGAGGCTTAGGTCAAGCAAGGGAACCGCGCCGCGCTAAAGTGCGGCGATGAAGAAGTTCGCCGCCAACGCGCGCAAAGCACTTCGCCACCCGGTCGCCTTTGCGCTGGCAGTATTGAAGCAGTTTCGTGCCAATCAGGGACTGCTGCTGGCCGGCGCCGTGGCCTATTACGCGTTGTTGTCGCTGGTGCCATTGCTGATCCTTGTCGTTCTTGCACTAACTCAGATCTTCGATGAAGTAGTGGTGCTGAAGTCGATCGGCACCTATCTCGAGTTCGTTGTCCCAGGACAGTCGAATGCGCTGGTAGGCGAGCTTCGCAACTTCTTGATGCACCGTGAGCTTGTCGGTTGGCTGCTGCTGGCGCTGATGCTGTTTTTCAGCACGCTTGCATTCACGGTACTGGAAAATGCGATGCTGGTCATCTTTTTCCATCGCGTGACGGTCCGGCCTCGGCGGCACTTCCTAGTGTCGGCCTTGATGCCATATCTGTTCGTCCTTTCGCTGGCCATAGGGCTGATGATCATCACCGTGGTGTCCGGCGCACTCGGCCGGTTAGGAACCCACGCGGTCATCATTCTCGGGGAGTCGCGCCCGCTCGATGAGTTCTCGGCGAAGCTGTTGTATCTGATCGGAGTGGGAGGCGAAGTTCTCCTGCTGACCGCGATATACCTCGTAATGCCGGTGGGCCGACTGTCGCTGAGGCACGCGCTGATCGGCGGCACCGCCGCGGCAATTCTGTGGGAAATCACACGGCATGTCTTGGTCTGGTACTACTCGACCATCTCGCAAATACAGGTGGTCTACGGCTCACTGACGACCTCGATCGCCGTGCTGCTGAGCGTCGAGATCGGCGCGATCTTTCTGCTACTCGGCGCGCAGGTGATTGCAGAGTACGAGCGGATTGGTTACGAGCCCATCAACACAAAGGCGAAGCCGATGCAGGCGGAAAAAGCGTAGCGAATTG
Organism: Burkholderiaceae bacterium; assembly: GCA_035537135.1. Classification (GTDB taxonomy): domain Bacteria; phylum Pseudomonadota; class Gammaproteobacteria; order Burkholderiales; family Burkholderiaceae_F; genus JACCZX01. The sequence goes on from DATLMT010000207.1 coordinate 3,501, forward strand.
TCGGAACTTAAGCGGCCTTGCGCGTGTTAATCGGTTTTACGTCGCGCCGCTT
>DATLMT010000208.1:0-13524 GCA_035537135.1 Burkholderiaceae bacterium
TAGCGACGCGGTGCAGAGTAAAGACGCAATGAACGTGGATTTCACGCGCGACTTTGATCCGGCGACATGGCAACCAAAGCTGGCCGGCATCGACGCGGTCGTCAACGCGGTAGGCATTCTGCGTGAGCGCCGTAGCCAAACATTCGACGCCTTGCACGTGCGAGCGCCGCGCGCCTTATTTGCCGCGTGCGTCGATGCCGGTGTAACTCGGGTCGTTCAGATTTCCGCGCTTGGTGCAGATGAGAATGCGATCAGTGCTTATCACAGCAGCAAGCGGCTGGCAGACGAATTTCTGGCGGCACAGGCCATCTCTTCGGTAATCGTGCAGCCATCGCTGGTGTACGGACCCCGCGGTGAAAGCGCTCGCCTGTTCGACACGCTGGCATCGCTACCGTGGATCCCGCTGCCGGGGGACGGAATGCAGCGCATACAGCCGATCCACCTTGACGATTTGGTAGCGTGCATCGTCGCACTGCTCGAGCGGGACCGCTGGCGTACCGGCCGCATTGCGGTCGTCGGCGCGGAACCCACGACATTGCGCGACTATCTTGCTTCGCTAGCAAGCGCGCTTGGCCGCCAGCATGTTCGTTTTCTCCCAATTCCTATTTCATGGGTACGCGCGGTTGCGTCATATGCAAAGATATTGCCTGGAGCACTGCTCGATAATGAGACGCTTGCCATGCTCGAGCGAGGAAACGTGGCGGACGGAGCAGATACGCAGCGAATCCTGGGTGCAGCGCCGCGGTCAATAGCCAACTTCATCCCGCGCCGTATTGCGCCGATAGCGCATCGTCAGGCACGACTTAACTGGCTGTTGCCTTTGTTGCGGCTGGCAATTGCAGCGATGTGGATCGTCACGGGAATCGTTTCGATTGCCGTTTATCCGGTAGCGGACAGTTATGCGCTGCTCGCCCGAACCGGAATCACCGGGACATTCGCCACGGCCGCTCTGATCGGGGCCTCGGTCCTTGATATTGCGTTGGGTATCGCCACGCTAGTGGCTCCGTCGCGCCTGCTGTGGTGGTCGCAGATCGCGTTGATTGTTGGCTATACAGTCATCATCAGTGTGTGGCTGCCCGAGTTTTGGGCACATCCTTATGGTCCAGTGTTGAAGAACCTGCCGATACTTGCAGCGTTGCTGGTGCTCGCGTTCGTGGATGAGCGGTGATGGAATATCAGATCTGGAAATGGCTTCATATCCTGTCGTCGACGCTTCTGTTCGGTACTGGGCTCGGCACAGCGTTCTTTATGTTCTTTACCAACCGCAGTGCAGATGTGCGAGCAATCGCGGTCGTGACACGCTACGTTGTCATCGCCGACTGGCTATTTACGGCGACCACGGTCGTATTTCAGCCGCTGTCGGGGTTGATGATGATGCACCTGACGGGGATTCCGTTGACGGCACGCTGGATATGGGTTTCGTTCGCGCTCTATTTTGTGGCAGGCGCATGCTGGCTGCCGGTGGTGTGGATACAGATGAAAATGCGCAACCTCGCGCGCGAGGCGGTTGCGACAAATGCCGCCACACTGCCGAGCCAATATTGGAGCTATGAACGCATCTGGGTGCTGCTGGGAATTCCGGCCTTCGTATCCCTGGTGGCTGTTTTTTATCTGATGGTCGCGAAGCCGTCGTGACGCACTAGTATGTTCATTGCCTCTGATGTCAGCGCTTGATTTCGCGTTGGTTGTTCTAGTCATCCACGGTGCTCTGGGTGGGTTGGACACGCTTTATTGCCACGAATGGCAGGCGCGGCTTCCGAGGCAGCCGTGGGCGGCCCGCGAGCTGCGGGTGCATTCGACGCGTTCATTTTTGTACGCCGTCATCTTCATCGGCCTCGCCTGGTTTGAATGGCACGGTGCGTTTGCGTGGCTTTTGCTCGCACTTTTCGCGATTGAGTACGCGGTAACGTTAATCGATGCAGTCGTGGAGGACCGCACTCGGCGTCTGTCGCCCGCTGAGCGGATCGTGCACATGATTTTGGGAGCGACCACCGGCGCCTACATCGCGCTGGTGGCGTATCACGCGTGCACAGAGTGGATCGACGCGCCGACCGCCGTGCGCTTGACGGATCACGGCGTGGTGTCGCTAATTCTGAGTGTTTACGGAGCCAGCGTGATCGTCTCAGCAGTGCGCGACGCCCGCGCCTCGCGTCGGTTGCAGGCGACCGGTGCGCTTTCATAGCGAACGCCTAACAGGTGAAGCAGGTGCGGCCACGCTGGCTTACCCGTGCATGCCTAGGTATGACGCTTGCCTAAATGGGTGAATCGAAACTCTTGCTTAGGTAGGCATCGGACTCGTCGTTCTTTTAGCTACGCCGGGAGTTGGCACTGAGACTGCCTTGATCTATCCGGGCACCGAATCAGTATTCGGAGCTGCAGGGGCCGCGAGGCCTGGGTCTGTCACCAATCCCTAGCTTTGACAAAGGAGGCATCACCCAACCGACAGCAGTAGCAGCGCACCGTGCCGCTCTAATAAAAATATGCAGGTCTACATCAGCGGGCTCTACAGCGGCACTAACCCGCAGCCAGGTATCGGACTTGCACGCTCGCTGCGTGCGGCGTACCCGGACGCAAAACTGATCGGCGTCGAATATTCAAGCCGCAGCTCTGGCCTGCATTTTTCGGACTTTGATGATTTGTTGCTGCATCGTCCCTGGGACGAGCTGGATCTTGATACCTACGCGCGCACAATAAAAGAGCTTCTTGATGCCGGCGCGTACTGGCTGTCCGGTGTTGACCTCGAGATCATGTGGCTTGCCTCGGTCTTCCCTGAGGGGCATCCGAATCTGCTCTCACCACCGCGCACGGCTATACGCAGAATGGCGAAGCCCGCGGTCGAGGCGCATCGCGGCCTCCCGGTAAAGATCCCGCCGTTCATCTGCGCTGCCGAGCATTCGGACTGGGATTTGCACGCGTTCTGCCGCAAGTACGACTGGAAAGTCTGGCTCAAAGGCCCCTACTACGAGGCAGTGCGCACCGGCACCTGGGACGCCGTAGAAACAGCTCGCACCGCAATCAAACGCGCCTGGTCCACCGACAACGTGTTCGTCCAGGCCCATGTCACCGGGTACGAGGAGTCGGTGTGCTTCTCTGCCTATCGCGGCGAGTTGCTCGCGTCGAGTTATATGCGCAAGCGCGAGATCACACCGGAGGGAAAAACGTGGGCCGGCGACATTTCCGATGTGCCCGAAGAATTCTTGCAGCCGCTGCGCCGCATCGTGAAAGAGCTGAACTGGACCGGTGGCGCAGAGCTGGAGATGATGCGTGATACCAGCGGCCAGCTGTGGATGATTGAATGCAATCCGCGGTTTCCGGCATGGATTCACGGCTCGACTATCGCCGGACGAAATCTTGCCGCGGCACTGGTTGAAAAAGCGAGCGGGGTGCGGGCGCTAAGAACGCGCGCCACTTGTGAGGAGTTTGCACGGATCGTGCTGGAGGTACCGGTGCGTCCTGAGTTTCCACTGCCCCCTCTGGCAGAACCGTATTCGGGCACTTTCGGGCACTCTCTGAAGCATCCCTCCGGCAGCCTTGTGCTGGCCGATCGTTTACATAAACTGAAAGTGATCGACGGCAACGGCGCCGACCACAACAGTGCCGCGCACTCACCTCCACCCGAGTTGCCCGCGTCGTACATCGACGACCTCGACCAGCACGATCTCAGCGCGCTCTCCACTCCTTCGTGGCTGTTTCTTCAGAACACTGCCTCCGCGATGTTTGGTCGAGCGCAGGAAATGGCGCTGCGTGTTTCGAGCAGTGGCGTCAAGGTAACCAACGCCTACAGCATCAAGACCAATCCGGATGAGCGCCTGGTGCGCCTCGCGCGTCAACATGGTTTTCTCGCCGAAGCGATCAGCTTGCTGGAAGTGCAGAAGGCACTTTCGGTCGGTTTTGATCCCGACGAAGTCATCCTGAACGGACCAGGCAAATGGTGGCCGGCGGGCTTGCTACCTACATCGCCGCTGCACGCCGTGTTCTGCGACTCGATCGCTGACCTGCAGCGTGTCGCATCAAGCCTCGCAAGCGGGCAGCTGCAAAGCAACGTCGTCGGAATCCGTTTGCGTCCGCCGACAGTACCGTCGCGATTTGGTATTCGCGTCGATAGCCCGCAAGCGCTGAACGCTCTCGTTGACGCGATTGGAACCTTGCCCCGTGACTGCGAGTTCGGCGTTCATTTCCATATGGCGAGCAGCAACGTGGGTGTCACGCAATGGTGGCACCTGTATGACTCGTTGCTCAAATGGTGTTTGACGATCGAGGCACTAACGCAGCGACGCGTTGAGCATCTGGACTTGGGCGGCGGCTGGTTTCCGTGCGATTGGCACGTCAATGCCGAGGCTCATTTTTCCGAAGCGATCGCGCGTGCACGCACGCAGCTGCCGAACGTCAAGCAGATCATCTCGGAGCCAGGCAAAGCTATGGCGCAGCCGACGATGGCCCTTGGCATGCGATTGCTCGAACTCGAGCGAGAAGACGGCGAGGTTCGACAGGCCGTCGTTGACGCTTCGGTTGCAGAGCTGCCGATGTATGTGGTGCAGCCGCACCGGATTCTTCATCAAAGCGCGCAAGACGGGTCATGGAAGCCGGTGCGCAGAGGCAAGGCACAGCTGCTCGGAAGGCTTTGCATGGAGCACGACATCGTTGCGACGAATGTCGAGCTGCCCGCGACGGCAGAGGTGGGTGATTTTCTGGTTTTCTGTGATGCAGGTGCTTACGACAGGAGCATGTCTTATGAATTTGGCAGAGGCTAAGCGCCTCGAAATCCCTGAGCGCGCACAGTCCGCGCTTCAGGCAGCGATCGAGGCGTGGACTTACCAGCCGATCTCACAGATCTGCGATCACGGGCAGCAGTGCTGCGCAGTAGCCCGTGAATGGTTTTTTGCGATGGACCGCTCGCACACTCCAGCAAGTGAACCGCTAACGGGTCCGCGCTGGATTCGGCAGCGTGTCGCGTGGGGCCCATCGCAGTGGCCCTTGTTTTGGTGTGAAGCAATGGCGGCCAAGATGCTCGACTGCGGTGCGCTTGCCGCATTGGCAAAAGACGCCTTTCGTGCACGCGGCATCGAGGCCCACTCAGTGCAGTTGATCCAGCAATTCACGACAGCAGATGGCGGCCATTGGGCATGTTCCTGGGAACGTGCGGAAGTTGCCTCGACCTGGATCCGTAACGATCTTGTGTATCACGAAGCCTGTGCGGTGCTCTTACGCGACGAGATGCGTATCTGGGATCCGACCGCGAGTTGGTGGGTCAATCCCAAGCACATCAACGGATATAGCGGTGCACTGGCCTTGCGTGTGATTGTGGATTCCAACCCGGAGACGCCTTTCAGCTGGGGGGAGCATCAGGTCTTTGCCAATGAGTGGCAGCCGCTTCAATATCGTGACACGTCACGTCTGGAGGCAATCGCTGCATGAACGGCGCGGCAATGGATGCCATTGAAGCGCAGGCGTGCCGGCGCGCGCCAGCGGATCACGGTATTCGTTACCCAAGTTACCGGTCGTTCGATGAATTCATCGATGTCGAACGTCTGAAGTCTCTCGACGGTTACGTCACTGAGCGCATCGAGCAGCGGCTGGCACAGCAGCGCGACATTCCGTTCTACACGGGACCGTATCGGCTGAATCAATCAGAGCCGGAGCGTCCCGGCATCCGGATGATCTATCTGGCGCAATCGACGCGCGACGACGAATATTTCGACCTCGATAAGACCGAGCTTTGGCACCGCACTGAAGAGGCGTCCGAATTCCAACTACTGATGGATTTCATCGCTACGCTGCCATTTAAGGCGACGGGCCGCATGCTGATCATGTACGACGACGCTGGAACTGCGGGTCCCGCGCATCGCGATCACATCGAAACTGGGCTGTGCCACGAGTTCATCTGGTTCCGCACCAACTTTCGCAAGCCGTTTTACATGCTGGATCCGAGCACAGGCGAAAGGCAGTACGTCGATTCGTATAGCGCGTGGTTCGACACCGTCAACCAGTTTCACGGCACCGACGCACACCAAGGGCTGGGCTTCAGCATTCGCGTGGACGGCATATTCACCGACCAGTTCAGGCAACGAATTCCATGGCACGCAGGCAATCGAGCAGCGACGCCAGCGCTTTGGGCCTCAATGTCAGGCATGGTTGCAAACGCGCAGGGTGAACATGGGCACCAATGAAGTCGCCGCGTTTGACGCACCGGTCGACTCGTCCATTTCATACCCTTGCTACAAGTCTTTCGATGACATCATCGACGTCGAGCGCCTGAAGTCGCTAGATGACTACATCACAGAGCGGATTAAGCGGCATCAGAGGGCCGCGCAGCTTGACTATTTTCAAAACGATCATCGGCTCGACGAAGCAAGCCCGCACGAACCGGGCGTCAGAGAGATCTGGCTGTCGGGCCACGATACGGGAGTGCCGCACGAGTACCTGAACCTGGACCAGCCACAGTTATGGCGGCCCACCGAAGCGGCGAACGAGTTCTCGTTGCTGATGGACTTCATTGCAACGCTGCCGTTTAAAGCAACCGGCCGCATGCTGATCATCTACGACGACGTTGGAAATCCCGTTCCAGCGCATCGCGATCACATGAACCCGGAGCTTTGTCACCACTTCATTTGGCTGCGGACCAATCGAACCAAACCTTTTTATGTGCTCAATCACAAGACTGGCAAGAAACTGTACGTTGACTCGTACAGCGCCTGGTTCGATACGGTGAATCAGTTTCACGGCACCGACGGTGCCCCCGGCCTCTCGTTCAGCATTCGTATCGACGGCCGCTTTACGGACGAGTTGGTTCGCCTGCTGCCGGTACCGCACGTCAACCCAGCGTCACAGCCGGCGCTATGGGCGACGGCTGCGGCGCTAAAGCCCTGACGACTGGACTACGCTGTTTCGAGCGCTTCTTCTCGGACAAGCTCCGTGCCAGACGTCCATGAATACGTCGCCGATACCGCCTCGGATGGCGACCCATCCGCGTTAACGGCGTCCCGATACTCAAGCGAACTTTCGCCTTCATCAGCTTCGTCGACAAATTCGGTGCCACGCTTACGCAATTGCGTTTCCTCGGCAACGACTTTGCGCACGAAATCGCGCTGGCTTTCGAAGCGGATGAATGGCGGCAGCTGACCGTCGCCCAGGACCTCCGCAGGATCGCGCCGTTCAACGTCTTTGAAAAGCTGGATCGCTATCTGCAAATGCCCGAGTTCGTAATCTAAGAAACGCTCCCACAGCGCTTTGATCCGCGGGTTGGTCTCCTGCTCAAGGCAGCCAGCGTAATTCCACACTTCGCAAGCCTCGGCCAGAAGAAGTTTCTCCAAAGGCGACTCATCAGGATTCAGCATCGACCCATAATGGGTGATGTGCTGCGACTCGATTGAAGCGATCTCTGCGTACAGCTGGCGAGCCAGCGGATCCGCAAATATCGGTCCAATATTCATGTAGTAATCGTGCGTCTGGTACTCGCCACCGGTCAAGGTCAGCGCATGGAACTTGGTCGCCACCGCTGCGTCTGCCTGCTGAGGCGTCAGAAGTTCGTGCTCAGGCGCACGATGGTGGAAGAAGGTCGCACGCGCCGGCACGACATCGGTATATCCCTGCAAAATGTTGTTCGAGTCCTTGCCTTCCAACCGGTCAAGCAAGGCGCTGTATCGGTATAGATGATCAAAGTCCTCGAGCAGGCCGAACCGGTAACCCTGTGCGAGGTAAGCGTCGGGTTCAAGCTGAGCAACCGATGCAGTAATCTCGATGGCGGCTTGCTCGTAGCCGATCGTCGTCTCAATGGGAGAGTGATCGGCACCAATCAGCCAGTTGATCGTGGTGGCCTGGTGTTGCTCCGTTCTCATCAGCTGAGCGAGGGCAACGCGCGCTTCCTGGTTATGCCTGATCGCAACCTGTTTTGTTCGTAAAGAATCCAGTTCGAGGCCATTCATCAGAATGATCCGAATACGCGTGAAGGCGTCATCGTCAAGCTTGCTGATCGGTTTACCGACCATGTCCTTCCACGTCATGCGCTGCCGCTCCAGCGGCACGCCTTTATCCTTCAAAAGATTGATTGTCATCTCTGCACTCGCTCAAACTGCTTCGGTTTCGGATTTTTCGGTGACTAAGTACGTCAGCCAGTTCTTGACTGCAATCAGGTGCGCCTGCTCTTCTCCAAGCGCGCCCAAAAACTGAGCGACCAGGTCCACTTCCCCGGCGTCATCCGCCAGTTGAATAAGTAGTTCCCAGCCGGCGTTGTCGGTCAACTCCGCCGTTTGCATCGCATTCAAGCACTGCGCCAGAGTTGTTCGAGGGTCAGTCACAACCTGCAGCAACCCTGCAGTGGCTGTTGCAGTGACGTCAGCGCACGGGGTTTGCGCCGTGGGATCTCCGCCCAATTTCTTCATCGCCGCCGACAGCAGCCAGAAATGCATCACCTCCTCGGATCGAATACGACGCAACGTTTGTTCCGCCGACTCGCCCAGGTATTCGGGCGGCAACCCTTCCTCACCATCGCTCACCAATTCATCCATTGGCGGCAGAACGTCCCCATTGTTCTGGGACACCGCTTCGAACTTCGTCAGCAGGGCGTCGTAGAGACGGGTTCCGCCGCGCTCGAACGCGATGCGCTCGCCGATCTTGTCCATCAGCGTCGCGGAACTTCGGCCAGAGACCTTCGCGATGCCGGTCTTGATCATTCCTTTGAGCGTGGCTGGCGGCGGTATCGAGCCTATTGCCTCGGCCTCTTCCGCGTAAGCCATTCGCTGGGCCTTGCCTTCGCTTAGGTCAATGTCGCCGCGCGGCGTAAGGGCGGCGGACGCTTCCGTCATGGCTTCAGTGCCAGACGCCGAAGCGCTCGCGCCAGTTCGATTCGTTCCGGTCAGTGTTGCTTCCATGATGTTCTGCAAAGAAGAAGGGGGAGCAAATAGCAGGCAATGCGTGTGCCGACACGCAAACATTCTTTCGCGCGGTCGACACGTTATTTGTTAGCAAGCCAAACGCGTTTGATGGCGCTTCTATCTGCACATGGCTCGAGCGCCCGCGTCAACAAGAATGACTCCGCTTCGACGTCGGAGCAGACGCAGGAAACGTTCCCTAAGCGGCAATTGAATCGCTTGTTCTAACGCACGACGCCTCAAGGTATTTTGTGGACCCGGATGCCCGCAACTGAGTTGCGTCTGGCGCGCTATTAAGCAACTCGTCTTGATGCGACGGGTCCGATTCGACTTCGGTCAGGTACTGCTCGACTGCATCCTGCAGACACGCAAGCGTCAGCCCGCGCTCGCTTTGCAGTGCCGAATAGCGCGGCCGCATCGCAATCTGTCCCAATGCTGCACCTGGAACGGCGTCAATCAACCCCACATTAAGACCAGCCGCTTCCGCGACCATCTGCGCAAATCCAGACCAGCTCACTGCGCCATGATTGGTCAGATGCCATAACCCGCGCTCGCCGTCGATCAATAAATTCAGCGCCGCCTGTACCAGATCCGGCACGTAAGTAGGTGACACGAGCTGATCGTTCGCGGCGCGCCAGCGCTCACCACGTTGCAAAGCATGCACAGCCTGTGCAACGAAGTTATGACGATCCCACGGACCAAAAAAAGCGGCAGTGCGTATCACGAGAGCATCGGGTGAAAGCTTTTGGACGCGGCGCTCGGCTTCGAGCTTGCTGCGCCCATAGGCATTCAGTGGCCGCGGCGCGTCGCTTTCGACATAAGGCGTTGGCTTGTCGCCATCGAACACAAGGTCGCTGGAAAAATTCAAAAGCTTGACGCCCCGCAGCGCACACGCCCGCGCCAAGATCGCGGGGCCAATCACGTTCTCGCGCCACTGACGCGGCTCGTGCTCAGCGGCATCGACACGAACAAACCCCGCCGTATTAATGACAGCCCATGGACGCCAGCGCTCGAGCGCAGCATCGACCGACTCTCTTGTTGCAATGTCCATCTCCGCACGTGTTAGCACCTGAGCAGGCAAACCGCGCGCTGCGCAAATACGCGCGAATGCCTTGCCTAATGTCCCTGTCGCCCCGGTAATCAGTAACGACTGCCCGGCGGCCGGTAACGCGGTCACTTTTCCTAACGGCGGATAACTGAGACGCACGTCGCGCTGCCACCATCCAACGCCGGATAGCGCAGGATGATCAGGCGTGACACGGTGAGCGAGTTGGCGGGCCAAAGTTGCCAGCGCTGTTTGCCGCGGCTTGCCGCCGCTGACATCCCATAGTCCCGCTTCGTAGTGACGCTCTTCACGCGTCAACAAACTATTCCAGTCGACCGTGCCAAACGTTGCCCACGCCGTGACCGCGCGAACATCGATACCTTCGGAACGCAGCTTCTCTGCTGACTTCCATGCCTGATACAGCCAGCGCAGCTGTTCGTCGCGCGTACAACCCATGTGCGCTTCAGTAACCGCCACCGGAAGCGCGTAGCGTTTGCTCGCTTCACGCAAGCGCGCTTCGAAACCACCAATCAGCGGCCCCAGAACGCGCACACTCTCGACGTCAACGTAGCGATGACGCCTGTTGCCGTGACGCCGATCTAACGGATACAGCGACAAGCGACTATCGAGGAATCTTTCACTGGTGACGTAGCAATTGATTCCTACGATGTCCGGCGGACACGGTTGTTCGCTGAAGCTGGCGAGTTCGCGTCGGCTCGCTCCGTTGTGGATCAGATACCGCCACAATGGATGCCCCGGAATGACGCGTCCGGTCAACAGGTCAAACGAAAGCCAACGGCGGGCGTTTTCGAAATCCGCCTGATATCGAAGATGCGGCGGCGCCGAGGTGTAGCCGAGATCGTCGGTCTGTACTAAACGCGCACCCGGGTTGACCTTGCGAATCTCTTTCATTGCGAGTGCGGTGCCCAACATCTGATTCAGCACGGCGCGTACAAAGCTTCGATCGTCGCGACGATGCGGATACCACAAGCCGTAGAGAGCGCTGAAGCGGGCGGTGGTCACCGGCTCGTTGACCGGCGTGTACGCGTCGACGCGCGGATAGCGCTCCGCAACCGCGCGCGCGTATTCAGCGAGAAGATAAGGAAACCGGGAATCCAGAAGATTCGTGTAGCGCGGACCGCTGCCGTGATGCATCAGCCCAACGATCGGCGTCAATTGCAGCGAGCGCAGGCGATCTAAGCGTTTGTCACTCCAGTCCCATTCGTACTGCCCGGGCGCCTTGGGCGCAGTCCGCTCCCATAACAACGGAAAGCGAAGACATTGGATACCCAACTCGGCCAGACGATCGAGATCATCGAGCCGATGTGCAAACCCGGTGAGCTCAAGCTGGTCGCGATATCGATCGCCAAGGCGATTGACCGTGCATTCGGGACCAGCCCATAGCTGAAGCGAAGCCATAGCGTTGAAAAAGCAGTGAGGTGAAAGCAGGCGTACCGCTACGCGCTGCTCCCATCAACACTTATTGCGCAGCGACCGAAGGCATCATGGCCTCGTTGGTTGCTCGGGCGCTCAACCTTTCAGTCGGTTGGAGACGAACCGATTCGGCATTGCGTCCTGATCCGGGACGTCGCGCCTGTTCCAAGTCAACCAGCACGGTCGCGCGTTCCTGCGTTTGCAACATGGCTTCGATTTCCTGATGGATGTCGCGCGCCGTACGGTCCCAGGTACAACGGCTAACGTGTCCGCGCATGCGTTCAAGACGCAGCTCACGCTCAGCCGGGGTTTCCGCCAGACTGCGCGCGCACGCAGAGATGAATTCGTCGGGCGTGGCTGCGACTGCAACGGCATCACCGTACAGACCGACTACATCATGAATCGGCGTGCTGACAATCGGCTTTTCTCCAGCCATGTATTCAAGCGTTTTCGTCGGGCTGATGAAGCGCGTCGATTCGTTGCGCGCAAACGGCAACAAACAGACGTCCCATTGCGCGACCAAGTGCGGCAGTACTTCGTACGACTGCCGACCCAGCCAGTGAATGTTGGCGCGTTGGGGTAGTAAAGCAGGATCGATCTTCACGATCGGGCCGGCGATAACCCACTGCCAGTTTGGAGCGGCGTCCGCAACAGCGGTCAGCAATTCGAGATCGAAGCGTTCGTCAATGACGCCGAAAAAGCCGAGTCGCGGATGAGCGATCGAAGCGTGCAACCGCTCGGCGTCTTCTCTGTGTGGGTTTCGCTTGCGATCGGTCGCCGGGAGCGTGGACACGACGGGCATCGTGACATGCGGGGAACTCACTTCACCCGACGAGCCATTGGATAAGGAAGATTCGCGCGGCGAAAAGTGTTCGGCGTCCACGGCGCTCGGAAAGCAGCGCACAGTCTTGTGCAGGTTGCGTTTGGCTTCGTACAAACTTGGTCCGCCTGTCAGTACGAGCTGCGCACGCTTAAGAAGCGCTTTTTCCCTTTGAATCATCTGTCGTGGCGCATTCTTGAATGCCGACAGCTCGTCCATGCAGTCATAAATCACTGCCTGCGGCGACAGTTCGGACAACAGCGGCAGCGCCATCGGCGTGTAGAACCAGACCAAATAATTGTCTATTGAAAAATCATTCAGATATTCAGCCAGCAGGTGCTTCAGTTCAGGCAGTTGGTCATCATGGAAACCGACCGCGTCAACGGTCGTATGTGGTCGCAGAATTTCCACGTTCGAGCAAGGCGCTATTCGCTGTAAGAACGGTGTTTGATTGCCGCGAACCGGCTCTTCAAAGAACAAGACTCGGTAGTGCTTTGCCAGACGAGAAAGCAGGTGCTGGGGGCGCTGATAGACAAAATCCCAGCGCAGGTGCGAAAAAACGAGAAGCGTTTGCATGAGACCCTCTTGGAATCTGAACATCGAACAGGCGTTGCCGCCGACTCAATGAGTTTCGCAAGCAAGCGCGCAGCTCCATTAAGCAAACCTCGTACCCATCGGTGCCAGCGAGTGCACGTAAGAAGTACCTTCGCTAGCGCAGGCGCGCTACTTGCACTAAGGGGCCCATGAAACCAGAACGCTTTACAGCAGCCTCTAATACGTCGACCTCTTTCAGTGGGTTCGATTACTTGATTGTCGGTGCCGGCTTCGCAGGAAGCGTGTTAGCGGAACGCCTTGCCCACGCTCTCGATCTACGCGTATTGGTCGTCGACCGGCGTCCGCATATCGGTGGCAACGCCTACGATCGGCATGATGACGCAGGCGTCATGATCCATCCTTACGGCCCGCATATCTTCCACACAAATTCCGCGGACGTATTCGACTACTTATCACGCTATACGCAATGGCGTCCTTATCAGCATCGGGTGTTGGCGAGTGTCGATGGCCAACTCGTTCCCATCCCCATCAACCTCGACACCGTCAATAATTTGTATGGACTGAAGTTAAGCTCATTCGAGATGACGCAGTTCCTCGAATCCGTCGCCGAGAAGGTTGACAACATCAAGACGTCAGAAGATGTCGTTGTCAACGCGGTCGGGCGCGATCTATACAACAAATTCTTCCGGGGCTACACGCGCAAGCAGTGGGGCATGGATCCTTCCGAGCTGGACTCCGGTGTTACTGCGCGCGTGCCAACACGCACCAATCGCGATGGACGTTATTTCACGGACACGTTCCAG
>DATLMT010000209.1:0-2166 GCA_035537135.1 Burkholderiaceae bacterium
CGAGTTTACGAGAGCTATGACCGCGGCGCGAGAGCTACTGGCGCAGCGCGCCTCCGGTCAAGACGGTGCGCATCAAATCGGCCACGGTATTCGCGTTCATCTTATCCATGATGTTGGCGCGATGCGCCTCGACGGTCTTGATCGAAATGCCGAGATCGTCGGCAATCTGCTTATTCAGACGGCCTGCCACGATGCGCTCCAGCACTTGCTGCTCGCGTGGAGTGAGCTTGCCCAGCAGTGCTTCGCTCAACCGCTGCCGCTCGCTTGCCGACGCATGCGCGCGGGCTTCGGCGAGCATGCGCTCCACGAGCGCCTTCAGCGCCGCCTGATCGAACGGCTTCTCGATGAAATCAACCGCGCCTTTCTTCATCGTCGAGACCGCCATGGGTACGTCTCCGTGACCGGTGATGAAGATAATCGGCAGGCGTGACTTGCGGGTAATCAGCTGCTCCTGCAGCTCGAGCCCGCTCATTCCCGGCATACGTACGTCGAAAATCGCAACCGCGATCGCGGCAGGATCGTGCTTCGCCAAGAATTCTTCAGCGCTGGTAAATCCGATCACGCGATAACGGCTAGCTTCCAACAGCCACTGCACCGAATCGCGCACTGCGTCATCGTCGTCCACGACGTATACAACGCCCATGGTCTCAGCATTTTCGCTTCTATCGCTCGCTTGATCGTTCACTGGACATCCTCTTTCGCTTCGCTGGAGGCGAGCGGCAACGTGAATGTAAAGATAGCGCCGCCGTCTGGATTGCGCTCGACGTTCAAGCGTCCATGATGAAACTCGACGATCGAGCGGCAGATATTCAGACCCATCCCCATCCCTTCAGACTTGGTGCTGAAAAACGGTTGGAACAGATTCGCACGCTGCAGTTCCGAAACACCGGAGCCGCGATCGATCACCGAAAACTCGGCCATGTCCTCGCGTCGCCGCACGACGAGGTCGATTCGGCGCAGCTCAGCCTGATCCATCGCATCGACTGCATTCTTCAACAGATTCAGCAGCAGCTGCTCGATCAAGATCGGATCGACGTCCAGCGCCGGCAGGCCCTCCTGTACGTCGGTATGAATTGTGATGCCTTTTTTCGCCGCTTCGATATCCGCAAAAGCAATCGCGTCTTCTACGATGCGCGCCACTTCCGTGGGCCGGCGCCGCGGTTCTGAGCGTTTAACGAATTCGCGGATGCGCCGGATGATGTTGCCGGCACGTTGCGCCTGACCTGCAGTCTTTTCCAACGCTGGCAGCAGCTCGTCGTTGGACATGCCCCCATCCTTCATGCGCGTGACCGCACCGAGGCTGTAATTGCTAATCGCGGTCAGCGGCTGATTCAGCTCGTGCGCAAGCGATGACGCCATCTCGCCCATCGTCATCAGGCGCGACGTAAGCTCCACTTTCTCCTGCTGCTGTCGCACCATGTTCTCGGTCGCCTTGCGCTCGGTGATGTCGGTTGCGATCTGCAGCCGTACGTCGCGCCCGTCGACCCAGCGTACGTCGCGAGTGCGTACGTCGAACCAGCGCGAAACTTCCCCGTCGAATGCCTCGCCGGCCGGCGCATGCTGCGAGAGCGCGCGCAACCGGCGGTGCCCGCTCGGAGTTGTGCCGTACAAATCACGATAACTTCGGTTTGCAAACAGCAGCTCGTCGCCGCTATCGTCCGCAACGACGGAAACTGCGGCGTCAAGTGACTCGAGCACCGTAGTGAACCGTTCGTGCGCGGCGGCGAGTTGTTCACTGATGCGATTCGGCTCAGTGATGTCGGCCATTGCGGACATCCAGCCAAGTTGTTCACCATCGTCAGCCAGCAGTGCCGAGAAATACAGCCGCGCGTCGAACAGCGTGCCGTCGCGGCGCAGCACTTTCAAATCGAATCCACTGGCGGGCGCTTTGCCTGCCAGAACGATCGAAAGCTTCGATTGATACTCAGCGTGGCGGTCCGGCGGCCAGTACGGAAACGGCGGCGCTTTTCCAACTAACTCTTCGGCCGACCAGCCGGTCATCTGGATAAACGCCTGGTTGACGTGGCGGAGCACGCCGTTGCGGTCGATGACGCCCATACCTGTGGCGAGCGAGTCTTCCATTGAGCGCCGAAAAGCGGTTTCCGTGCGAAGCACGCGTTCGACCTGCGCCTGCTTGGCGTCGCGCCGTGCAAGCGCGACCAGCGT
>DATLMT010000210.1:0-4443 GCA_035537135.1 Burkholderiaceae bacterium
AAGTGGCGATGGAGCTCGCGCGTTCGTTCGATCCAGGGGTGCTGGTACGCGACTGGGGCCGTCAAAATCGCAGTTACTTTGCAGCGGTACAGATCGAAAAGCGAATGATGTTCATCATTCTTGCGCTGATCGTCGCTGTCGCCGCCTTCAACCTGGTCTCGACGCTGGTAATGACAGTAACCGAAAAACAATCGGACATCGCGATCATGCGCACGCTCGGCGCCAGCCCACGCAGCGTGATGGCGGTGTTCATGGTGCAGGGCGCATTGATCGGAGTGCTTGGCACTCTGCTCGGCGTCGGCAGCGGCTTGCTTGTTGCGAATAACCTCGACACCATTTTCCCCGCTATCGAACGCATCGCAGGATTTCCGCTGATTCCGAAAGACATTTACTTCATCAGTTCGCTGCCGTCGGACCCGCGAGCCAGCGATATCGTCCCGATCGCACTGATCTCGATGGTGCTGTCGTTGGTAGCGACGCTGTACCCGAGCTGGCGTGCGTCACGCGTCAAGCCGGCCGAGGCTCTGCGCTATGACTGACAGCGTGCTGAGTGCGCGCGGAGTGGAAAAGTCTTATCGCGAAGGTGGACTTGCGGTCGACGTGCTGCGCGGCGCCGATCTCGACGTTGCACCCGGGGAGTTAGTTGCGGTCGTCGGCGCGTCGGGCTCGGGCAAGAGCACGCTGCTGCACGTATTCGGCGGGCTCGATGCAGCCGATCGCGGGCAGGTGATGATCGAAGGACGCGACGTCGCGCAGCTAAGCGAGGTCGATCGCGGCAAATTGCGCAACGAACGACTTGGTTTTATTTATCAATTTCACCACTTGTTGCCGGAATTCACCGCGCTGGATAACGTGGCCATGCCGCTGACCATTCGGCGTGAGCAATTGCAGGACGCAAGAGCGAGTGCCAGGGAAACGCTGGCGGCCGTAGGGCTGCGTGAACGTGTGCTGCACCACCCGGGCGAGTTATCAGGCGGCGAGCGGCAACGCACTGCAATCGCTCGCGCGATTGTGACGCGACCTGCATGCGTGCTGGCCGATGAGCCGACCGGCAACCTCGATCGCGACACAGCACGCGCCGTGTTCGACGTGTTCGTCGATCTGGCGCGCAGCCGCCGCACCGCGGTCGTCATCGTCACGCACGATCCGGAGCTCGCATCGCGATGCGATCGGGTGCTGCGGTTAAAGGACGGCCGTCTAGCGACAGCCTAATTCGTGTCTTGCTCTCCGCCTGCGCGCGAACGGTGGCGCCGCGCCCGCCACGCGCGCCGCAGATAGATGCTCCACAATCCGCGCACCGTCGCGTAGCCGAGCGCCGCCAGCGTCGACGCCAGCAGCAGCAGTCCGAATGCGAGGGGCGCACCGAGACTCATCATCCAGGTGCCTATCGCCTGCATCGAGCCGATCGTGTGAGTCCATTCCCACTCGGGCAGTGGAGGTGGCGTCGAGAAACCGCGCGCGCCTAGCGCGAAGCCGCCGATTTCATAGGCGAGCAGATACAACGGCACAATGGTGATCGGATTGGTGTAAAGCGTAGTCACCAGCGCCAGTGGCAGATTGACCCGAAGAAAAACACACACGATCGCTGCGCCTAGCATCTGCAGCGGCCCGGGAATCAAGCCGCAAAACATACCGACCGCGACGCCCCCGGCCGCCGACCGGCGGTTCAGGTGCCATAGCGCCGGATGAAACAACGTATCGCCGAACATCGACAGGGCTTTGACTTCTCGCACCTTGTCCACGTCGGGCATGACTTTGCGAAAAAACTTGCGCGGCATGCGCAAGTTTAGGGCCTCTTAAATCGAATCCGGTTGTTGTGGTGCTGCGTAGACTTATCAAATGAGGTCGCGCGCGAAGCGCAATTGATGATGCCAGCCATATGAAGTTGGCAGCGCTGCTCGCCTTCGTACTCGGCGTCTGCGCGCTGCAATTGCAGACATCACTGCCGGGTGTCACGATCATTGCGGTATTGGCTGCTGGCGGCACTGCTGTGCTGTGCATGGTGCGATCGCGCGGCACGCTTGCACGGGCCGCGGTTCTGATCGCAGTCGGCAGTATCGGCTTCGCGTACGCCGCGGCGCAGGCGACATGGCGCATGGCCGATGAGCTTGCATTTAGTGACGAGGGGCGGGACGTTGCGATCATCGGTGTAGTCGCGAGCTTGCCGGTGAGGCTTGAGCGTGGCGTGCGTTTCGAGTTCGATGTGGATCGTGTCGTTACATCAGACGTGCGTGTGCCTTCGCGTCTGCTACTGGGTTGGTACAACGGCGACGTCGCACTGCGGCCCGGTGAACAATGGGCGTTCACGGTGCGGCTAAAGCGCCCGCACGGCACGATGAATCCAGGCGGCTTCGATTTCGAAGCATGGATGCTCGAGCGCAACTTGCGCGCGACGGGTTACGTGCGCGCAGGTCGCAACGACCCTGCGCCAGTGCGCACGCAGACGATGGTGTGGGCGCCGCGCTATGCGATAGAGCGCGCACGGTCCAATCTGCGCGATCAATTGCTTCCAAACCTGTCTGGCAAACGATACGGCGGCGTGCTGCTGGCGTTGGTGCTCGTCGACCAACGAGCCATCAGTGACGCCGACTGGACGCTGTTCAACCGCACCGGCATCGGGCACCTGGTCAGCATCTCGGGCCTGCACATCACGATGATCGCAAGCCTCGCGGGTCTTGCTGTCGCCGCACTTTGGCGGCGCTCGCCGGCCCTGCTCGCGCGCGCGGCGGCGCAAACCGCCGCCGTGTCGGCCGGCCTCATTGCTGCGTTCCTATACGCACTGCTGGCGGGGTGGGGAGTACCGGCGCAGCGCACGGTGGTGATGCTGGCCACGGTGGGTGTCGCGTGGCTTTTCAGCTCCCGCATTGGTGCTGCCACTTCGCTTGCGCTCGCCGCTGCGCTGGTATGTCTGATCGATCCGTGGGCCGTGCTCGCGCCTGGCTTCTGGCTGTCGTTTGGCGCCGTTGCAGCCATTGTGTGGGTTGTTCACGGACGAACACTGCAGGGTGGTTCGGCATGGCGCGCGGTCTTGCATGCTGCGGTCCGTGTGCAAGTCGCAGTGACGCTCGCGCTGATTCCGGCGACCGTGTTGTTGTTTCATCAATTGTCGATCGTCTCGCCGCTAGCGAACGCAGTTGCGATTCCTGTGGTCAGCTGGGCGGTCACCCCACTGGCGCTGCTTGGTGCCATGCTGGCGGTGCTGCCGGCGCCGCTGTCGATACTGGCGGAGCCGGTATTGGGCATCGCAGATGCGATCTTTGCAATGGTCGCGACGTTGTTGCAATGGGCGTCATCGTTTGCGTGGGCCAATGTGCCGGTCGCGACACCACCGCTGGCGCTGGTAGTTCTCGCGGTGATAGGCGTGATCTGGTTGCTCGCGCCGCCGGGGTGGCCGCTTCGCGCGAGCGGTGCGATCGCACTGCTTCCGATGTTCGTGTGGCCGGCGACGCGCGCCGCAGGCAACGAAGTTTGGGTCACAGCGCTGGACGTCGGACAGGGGTCCGCCTTGCTGGTTGAAGCCCAGGATCAGGTGTGGCTATACGACGCGGGCCCGCGCTACTCGGCCGACACGGATGCCGGCGAGCGATTGGTCCTGCCTTACTTGCGGCACAGGGGCATCGGTCGGCTCGATGGATTGATCGTGTCGCATCTCGATAGCGACCATTCGGGCGGCGCTGCTTCGATTCTCCGAGGGATTACGGTGGATCGCGTCATTTCTTCGATCGCTCCCGGCCATCCGGCGCTTGGTGGACGTACCGACGTTGAGCGCTGCGTGGTTGGCATGCAGTGGAACGCGGGTCCGTTGAAGTTTGCGATGGTGCACCCGGCGGCGCCGGACTACGAGGCCAAGCGCCCAACGAATTCGATGAGCTGCGTATTGCTGATTACGTCCGGCACAACGCGCTTGTTGCTGACCGGCGACGTACCGCTGGCCGACGAGCTCGCCCTGTTAGCGCGCTTGCCGACGCTGCGCGCCGATTGGTTGTCGGTACCACATCACGGCAGCCGCAGCTCATCCGGAGCTGTGTTGCTCGACACACTGGGAGCGAAAGCCGCAGTCGCGCAAGCGGGTTATCGGAACCGCTTTCGCCATCCGGACCCAGATGTCGTAGCGCGCTATCAAGCAAGAAGTATCCGATTCTTTCGTACCGATCACGCAGGCGCGCTGCAGTGGCGCTTTGCAGCCGACGGATCGAGCACGGTCTCATTGTGGCGGCTATTTAATGCACGTTACTGGCACAACCGGCCCATGCGTGCCGCGCAGCCGGCTGCTACCGATGCAGGCGCATCCGAGGCGGGCAGCCATCTTCCGGACGCAATTCCGGGACCGCCCGAGCCGTACGTGGGCCGCTAAACTGCTCGTTGGGGGCAGGGAGATGCGGCCGGGAGATGCAAAAAGCGTTCGACGAAATGTACGACGGCACGGATCGTGTCCGCGCGCAC
>DATLMT010000211.1:0-5329 GCA_035537135.1 Burkholderiaceae bacterium
GCAGGTCGAGCGCGCCGCAGCTGCGTATCCGTCGGTTGCGTTCACCGTCATGCATCAGGGCCGCACAGTGGTTGCGCTGCCGGCGCAGCCTCCGCGCGAGCGCACTCTGCGGTTAATGCCGGAAGAGTTCGCGAGCGCGCGGCGGGAAGTCGCACAGGACGCCGGCGCGATCCGCGTGCATGGGTGGGCCGGCGCGCCGACTGCGAGCCGAGCGCGCGCTGACGCGCAATATTTTTTCGTCAATGGGCGGTACGTGCGCGACAAAGTGTTGACGCACGCAGTGCGCGCCGCGTACTCCGACGTGCTGCATGGCGCGTCGCAGCCAATGTATTGCCTGTACCTGACGATCGATCCAAAGCGCGTCGACGTCAATGTGCACCCGACCAAGACCGAGGTTCGCTTTCGCGATTCGTCGAGCGTTCATCAGTTCGTGATGCACGCGGTGCAGGGTGCTCTCGCGAAATCCGCGACGCAATGGCAGGAGCCTTCGCGTGCAACGGTGCCAAGCGCCGATGCATATCGCCTGACACCGTCGCATCAAGCGTCATTTGGCGTGGCGCAGACGGTCGCCAACTACTTGACCTCATTGGCTCAGGGGCTGGCCGAGCGTCCAGTGCCTTCGGTATCTGAGGCGAACGGCGAAGCCGCGGACGTGCCGCTCGGGTTCGCGGTCGCGCAGCTTTCCGGCATCTACATCTTGGCGCAAAACGAGCGCGGATTGATCATCGTCGACATGCACGCCGCACATGAGCGGATCGTGTACGAGAAGCTGAAGCGCCAGCTCGATCAACGACAGATTCCGCAACAGCGGCTGCTGATCCCGCAAGTGTTCTCGGCGACAGCGGTCGAGGTTGCGACGGCCACAGAGCATGTCGAGTTGCTGGAGCAGCTGGGGCTCGACGTCTCGCTTGCGTCTCCGACGCAGGTCGCATTGCGCGGCGTGCCCGCCCTGCTGTCGCAGGCCGACGGCGCCCAGTTGACACGCGATGTGCTGCGCGACGTTCGTGAGTACGGCGGCTCGCGCGTGTTGACTGAGCATCGCAACGAGTTGCTGTCGACGCTGGCTTGCCATGGCGCGGTACGCGCGAACCGCCGGTTGACGATCGACGAAATGAACGCGTTGCTGCGTGAGATGGAGGCAACGGAGCGCGCCGATCAATGCAACCACGGCCGCCCCACGTGGGTGCAGTTGGCCGTCGGAGATCTTGACAGACTATTCATGCGCGGGCGATGAATAGCGCCCCCGCGGCGGCTCCGAGTGCCGCCGCCGCTCGACTTGCGGCCGCAGGCTTGACGGCAACCACGATTCTGCTGCTGACCGCTGGGCTGTCGATGCTGCAGCCGCTGTCGACCGATTTGTATCTGTCGACGCTGCCCGGCATCGCGATGTATTTCAACGCCAGCGTTGCTTCGGTGCAATCCACGCTGTGGATGTTTATCGCGGCGTTCGGCATCTGGCAGTTGATCGCAGGGCCGCTGTCCGATCGATTCGGCCGGTATCCGGTCGTCGTCGCCGGCGTATGCACGTATTGCATCGCGAGTGTGTTAGCGATGCTCTCGCCTTCGCTCAACGTCTTGATCGCGAGCCGAATCCTGCAGGCCGTTGGCGCATGCACGTGCCTGGTCGGTGCGCGTGGATTTGTGCGAGATTTGTACACGCCTACCGAAGGGGCGCGGATGGTAGCCAACGCCGCGACTCTAATGAGCCTCGCGCCTCTGATAGGTCCGTTACTGGGCGCAGCACTGTATGTACGTTACGGCTGGCGTTCGTCCTTTGCGCTACTGGCCGGATTCTCGCTGTTGCTTGCTTGCACTGCAGCGTTCAAGTTGAAAGAAACGAACGTGCGTCGCAATCCCGTGGCGTTGCATTGGGCGCCGATGCTGCGCACTTACGCCGGCATTGCACGGTCGCCGGCTTTTCGCGCGTACACGTTGGCTGCGGCTGCAACCTATGCTTGCCTGTTTACATTTCTTTCCGGTTCGTCATTCGTACTGATCGACGTCCTCGGCCAGACGCCCCTCGCATTCGCGCTGACGTTCGCCTTGATGGTGACCGGATACATGATCGGCACGGTGATTTGCCGCCGCTTTCTGGCGCGCTTCGGGATCCAGCGCACGGTCTACGTTGGCGCCACTTTGCAGGCAGCGACCGGAGTCGTGATGGCTGCGCTGGCGCTGGGCGGCATCCACGTGCCGGCTGCGCTGGGCGGCCCGATCTTCTTTCTCGGCGTTTCTCACGGCCTGATCCAGCCTCCGGTGCAGTCCGGCGCCATCGCGCCCTTTCCGCACGCGGCTGGCGCAGCCGCTGCTCTGCTTGGCTTCACGATGATGCTGATCGCAGCGGGCGTCGGCATCTGGATTGGCGCCAGCTACAACGCGACCGTCTATCCGCTGACACTGACGATTTGCGGCTGCGGACTAGCGTCGGCCGTGATTGCCTTCACGCTGGTGCGCAAGGATGGCGATATCTCGCGGCATGGGTGAGCGTGTCGATGCGGTCATGCTGCTCGGGCCTACAGCGAGCGGCAAGAGCGCGCTCGCGATGCAGCTTGCCGAAAAAGTTGCGCTCGAAATCGTGTCGGTCGACTCGGCGCAGGTATACCGCGGCATGGACATCGGCACCGCGAAGCCGAGTGCGGCGGATCGCGCAGCGATTGCGCATCACCTGATCGACCTCCGCGATCCGGCCGACCCCTACTCGGCCGCAGATTTCGTGCGCGACGCGACTGCCGCAATTGGCGAGATTCGCGCGCGCGGCAAGCTGCCGTTGCTGGTCGGCGGAACGATGCTCTATGCGAAAGCGCTGCGCGACGGATTGTCCGATCTACCGTCCGCCGATCTTGCAGTGCGCGCGCAGATCGGCGTCGAAGCGAGCGAGATTGGCTGGCCGGCGCTGCATGCACGGCTCGCGCAAGTCGACCCATCGACCGCTGCGCGCTTGAAACCGAACGACAGCCAGCGCATTCAACGCGCACTCGAGATTTTCGAGAGTGCTGGTACGCCGATGTCGAGGCTGCTTGAAAGGGATGCGCGCTCGGATCTGAAGTTCTCTACCGTGGCCCTGCTGTCGGCCGATCGCGCGCTATTGCACGAGCGCATTGCGAAGCGCTTCGATGGGATGCTGCAGGCCGGGCTGATGGATGAAGTCCGCGCGCTGTACGGCCGCGGCGACCTGCACCCTGATCTGCCGTCGATGCGCAGCGTTGGTTATCGACAGGCGTGGCGCTTGTTAGACGGCCAATATACGTTCGATGAGTTTCGCGCCGCCGGGATCGCCGCTACGCGGCAGCTGGCCAAAAGGCAGATGACCTGGCTGCGCTCGATGCCGGGCGTCGCGGCGATTGACCCGACCTCAAGCGCCGCACTGTCCGCGATTCAAAAACTGTTGTAGCGCTTTAAGTTTCCGCCGGGGGTGCCGACCGTCCCGCGAAGCGCACCCAGCCCTGTGCCGGCCATAAGCTTGCGCAGCACCGAATATTCACCGGCACGGCAGATTGCCGAATTCGTGGGGCATCTGTGGGCTGTGCCGACCGAAGCTTCTTTCCTACCGCGGCGCTGTGCCGCGGCAACCTGGAGAGCAAGCCATGAAATCACTCGAATCCCTGCCGTCGGAAGCGGCCCTGCGCCGTTTGGTGCTGGCGCGCATTGCAGCTGGCCTCATCGTCGTCGTCGCCATAGTCCTGGCGCCTCCCGTCGCCGACTCGATCGCAACGCTGAATTTATCCTCGGCGGAGTTGGCAGAAGGTATCGACGACGGCGGCGTGCCCATTGCTGAAAAAGGCATTGACGCGGAAGAAACCAAAGCGCTGCCGGTCGAGCCGCTATCGACGTCGTATTGATCGATGCTAGGTTTTGGGCAGCGTTACCCCGCGCTGCCCCTGATACTTGCCGCCGCGGTCTTTGTATGAGGTTTCGCAGACTTCATCGGATTCGAGAAAGATGACCTGCGCGCACCCTTCGTTGGCGTAGATCTTTGCGGGCAACGGCGTCGTGTTCGAGAACTCGAGCGTGACGTGGCCTTCCCACTCAGGCTCCAACGGCGTCACGTTCACGATGATTCCGCACCGCGCAAAGGTCGATTTGCCAAGACAAAGCACGAGCACATTACGCGGCACCCGAAAGTATTCGACCGTGCGCGCCAGGGCGAACGAATTCGGCGGAATAATGCAGACATCGCTTTTTAAATCGACAAAAGAATTCGGGTCGAACGCTTTTGGATCGACGATCGTGCTGTTGATGTTAGTGAAAATCTTGAATTCATTTGCACAGCGAATGTCGTAGCCGTAACTCGACGTGCCGTAGCTGACAATTCGCTTACCGCCAATGTCGCGCACCTGCTGCGGCTCGAACGGTTCGATCATCCCCTGTGCCGCCATGCGGCGAATCCATTTGTCGCTCTTGATGGTCATGTCGCAATTCTACGGGCGTCGGTCGTTAGACTCAGCGTGTGCTTAGCCTGAAAACATGAACGATCAGTGGATCCCTGCGCGCGCGGGCGACGCACTGATGGACGTTGACACTCCGGCGCTGATCTTAGATCTCGATCGTTTCGAGGCGAATCTGAATCGGCTGATGAGCGCTGTGCAAGGGCGCGGGGTACGCGTGCGGCCGCATGCGAAGAGTCATAAGTGTGTCGAGATCGCCCGCCGGCAGGTTGCAGCCGGCGCGGTCGGCATCTGCTGCCAGAAGACTTCGGAGGCCGAGCCGTTCCTCAGAGGCGGCATTGGTGACGTGTTGATTACCAATGAAGTTGTCGGCGAGCGCAAGATGCTGCAGCTCGCGCAGTTGGCGGCGCGCTACCCAGGCGCGAAGGTCGGCGTGTGCGTGGACGACTTGAGCGCCGTCGATCAACTGGCGCGCGCTTGCGACCACGCGCGTGCGACGCTTGATGTCTATATCGAGCTCGATGTCGGCCATGATCGGGCCGGCGTTACCGCTGCCGCCGCGGTCGTCGCCCTCGGACACGCGGTCGATTCGCACGCGAGCCTTTCACTGCGCGGCTTGCACGCCTACTTCGGTAATGCCCAGCACCGGCGCGGCGTTGCCGAGCGTCGCGAAGCGATCGCCAGAGCAACAGCGTCAGCGCAAGCGGCGCAAAGCGCGCTGCTTGCCGCTGGGGTGCGATGCGACGTCATCACGGGCGCCGGCACCGGCACGTTCATGCTAGAGGCTGGTAGCGGCGTCTACAACGAAATTCAGCCTGGCTCGTACGTGATGATGGATGTCGACTATGCGAAAAACGAGCAGGAAGCGTCGTGGCCCGCGTTCGAACAATCGCTGATGATCCTGACAACGGTGATGAGCCGGCGCAGAGACGCGCAGCCCGATC
>DATLMT010000212.1:0-3314 GCA_035537135.1 Burkholderiaceae bacterium
GATGCGTTTCGTTGCACACCAATCACCGCCATCTGACTGCCGCGCAGGCGCGCGAAATCAAACGCGTCGGCTGTTGGCTTTTTTGCTACACGGTGAATTCCGCTGCGCGCGCGCGAACCATTCTGAATTGGGGCTGCGACGCGTTTTGCACCGACGCGATCGACCAAATTGCCGGCGACTTCGCGAACTGAAGCTATGCGGGCGGACGGGTGTCGACGAATGACGGCCGCGCCGCGAGTTTTTCGTAGTGCCGCGCCAGGTTTGGCTGTGCACGCCGCCAGTCGACGTGCTTGAAGCGAAAGTCGAGATAGCCGAGAGCGCAGCCCACTGCAATGTCAGCGAGAGAGTAGGCGTGGCCGTTGCACCACGCCTTTTCCGCGAGGCCATTTTCCATCGAGGCAACTGCCGCGCGCATCTTGTTCATCTGCCGATCGACCCATTTCTGGCTCTGCTGTTCGTTGGGTCGCTGCGTCTGTTCGAGCCGCACCAAGACGGCGGCGTCCATCACACCGTCGGCGAGCGCCTCCCAGGTGCGCACCTCGGCCCGCTCGCGGCCATTCGGCGGAATCAATTTCGCCACTGGCGTCAGCGTGTCCAGATATTCCACGATTACGCGCGAGTCAAATAGCGCTCCGCCGTCTTCCATGATCAGGCACGGCACTTTACCGAGCGGATTTGCATCATGGATCGAAGTGTCGGGCGACCATACGTCCTCCAGATCGAGTTGATACTCAAGGCGCTTTTCCGCCATGACGATGCGCACCTTTCGGACGTACGGACTGGAAAGCGAACCGATCAGACGGATGGTCTTGGACACGTTCAGAGTTATCAAAAAGGAAAAATCAGTATATCGACCGGGCGGCGGGCGGCAAGCGCAACGCAAGGGCAACGCGCCATTACGCAGTGCGGCGATGCGCGTTTGATACACTGGCTCGCTCCCGCATCGAACTAGAACGCCCCCGCAACGATTCCGCACGTAACGTGCCCGCCGAGCTCGTTTCGCTGACCGCCATTTCGCCATTGGACGGCCGCTACGGCCGGCAGACGGTTGAGCTACGCGACATTTTTTCCGAGTTCGCCTTTATGCGCGAACGGTTGCGCGTCGAAGTCGCCTGGCTCTCTGGACTCTCCACGCTCAAACTTCCCGGGTTGCCAGAGTTGCCGACAGCGGGTTCGAATGGCCTGCAGAAGCTCGTCGCCGACTTCAGCCTCGAAGATTGCATCGAAATCAAGGCGATCGAGGCGGAGACCAATCACGATGTGAAGGCGGTCGAGTATTTCATCAAGCGGCGCGTCGGCCCTGAACTCGGCGGCGCGTCGGAGTTGATTCACTTCGCATGCACCTCGGAAGACATTAACAACGTTGCGCACGCGTTGATGCTCGAGCGCGGTCGCATGGTTCTGACGCGCCACCTTCGGAATGTGCACGCAGAGCTCAGCGATCGAGCGCACCGGCATGCCGATCTGCCGATGCTGTCGCGCACGCACGGTCAGCCCGCCAGTCCGACGACCGTCGGCAAGGAGTTCGCGAATGTGGCGGTGCGGCTTGCCGCAGCGATCGACGCCGTCGAGCGCGTGATGCTGCTGGCCAAGATGAATGGCGCGGTCGGTAACTACAACGCCCACGTTGCCGCGTATCCGGATGTCGACTGGGAATCGTTCGGACGCGGGGTCGTCGAGCGGCTCGGCCTAGAGTTCAACGCGTATACGACTCAGATCGAGCCGCACGATTCGATGGCTGAGCTCTTCGACTCGCTTGCGCGTACCAACACCATCGTGCTCGACCTCGATCGCGATATGTGGGGCTATATCGCTTTGGGTTACTTCAAGCAGAAGCTGAAGGCGGGCGAGATCGGCTCATCGACGATGCCGCATAAAGTCAATCCGATTGACTTTGAGAATTCCGAAGGCAATCTGGGTCTGGCAAATGCGTTGCTGCGTCACCTAGCGGACAAGCTGCCGGTTTCTCGCTGGCAGCGCGATCTGTCGGATTCGACCGTACTGCGCAATCTGGGCGTCGCGTTCGGCTATTCGCTGATCGGGTATGAGTCGTGCCTGCGTGGACTGCGCAAAGTTGAAATCAACGAGGCAAGAATTGGCGCCGATTTGGATGATGCGTGGGAGGTGCTCGCTGAGCCGGTGCAGACGGTGATGCGTCGCTACGGAGTAGAGAATTCGTACGAACAGCTGAAAGTTTTGACGCGCGGCAAGGGCATCACACGCGACGCCCTGCACGAATTCGTGCGCGGGCTTTCAATTCCCGCAGAAGCGCGCGACGCGCTGCTGAACTTGACGCCCGCCGGCTATATAGGGAAAGCACCCGAGCTTGCACGTCGCGCTTGAGCGCAACGCTCCATTAAGCTTTTGATTCCCCTGTATAGAACGCTGAGGAGAACTGATGCACCGAAATTTGAAGCAAGGGGCTGCTGCTGCCTGCATTCTTGCGGTCGCCGCCGTCGCCTGGCCCGTAGCCGCTCAATACTCAAAGCCTGAAGATGCGGTGAAGTATCGGAAGGCGGCGTTTACCGTGATGGGTAGCCACATGGGGCGCATCTTTGGACAGCTCAAATCGCCCACGCCCAACATGCAGGTGATTCAATCAAGCGCGCAAACCGTCGAAACTATGTCAAAGCTGCCGTGGGATGCGTTTGCCGCGAACACCGAATTGGTGAATGACACGAAAGCTTTACCCGCGTTATTCAAGAATGAGGCTAAGGCCAAGGAACTTGCACAGAAAATGCAGGAGGAAGTGGCCAAGCTGAACACCGTCGCTAAGACCGGTGACGCGGCAGCGATTCGGACGCAATTTGGCGTAGCCGCCAAGAGTTGCGACAACTGTCACGACGACTTCAGAGCTAAGTAGCCGCGAGCTCTGCACGGCGGCGGCGCATCGCCGCGCGGACTGCCGCAAGCGAAGGTTGCGCCCGGACCATCGCGTAGATGATGAACGCCACCACTGCAAAGTAAGCGCCCATTGCGAACACACGCTCGGTGCGAAGGCTGAACAACTCGTCAGCCAGCCCCAGCAAGCTAAGGATGAGCGCGCCGCCCATCACGGCGGCATGCAGTAGATCATTGATCGGCATCAGATCATGTGCTGGTGTGAACTGGCTGGTGCGTTTCATTGCGATTCCATTCAATTGAGTGCGTTGACTCGGACCGCATACTGAGTTCGAGCGATTGCACGCTCATTTCGTCTACTTGATTTGCGATTGCAGATGTAACACGGCCGCGGCGAAAGTCGCTGCAGCGGGCTGCATAGGCGGGTAATCTGCAAGCACTGCTGGGACCGGCAGGTACGCTGCAACTTCCGT
>DATLMT010000213.1:0-5391 GCA_035537135.1 Burkholderiaceae bacterium
TGAATTCCGGCAGCTGACCGTAGATTTCGGCCTCGTCGGGATTGGCGACAAATAGCTCGCCGCGGTCTGACAGGAGCCGTCCGTCTTCCCACACGCCCAGTGCTCTGTGCTCGGTTAAGGTCACGACGAGCCGGTCGGGCCACACGCGCCGCACTGACGCTTGCGCGATCCACGGAACCGTCTCGAACAGCCGGCGTGTGTCGTCGAGCCGCATCGTGAAGTAATTGCCTTGCAAACGACCCGCCAAAGCGGTGCGCACAGACGCCGCCGTCACGTGCCGCAAGTCGCCGCGAACGTCGACTCGCTTCAGTTGAAACTTCGGATGCTGGGCCATACGCGACAGTGCAGCGCCGCCGAGCGCCAACAGTGCAAGCGCAGTAAACAGCACGGCCAGCCGGTTCATCGCGTAGGCGCTCACCGGTTTGCCTTTCGGTCCAGTGTCGCGAGTGACAAGATCCGCAGCACCAGGTCCTCATAGCTAATGCCGACTGCGCGCGCCGCGATCGGCACCAGCGAATGCCCGGTCATTCCCGGCGACGTGTTCAACTCGAGCAGGTACGGTTCGTTGCTCTTGCTGAGCATGATGTCGATGCGTCCCCAGCCGCGGGCACCAAGCGCGTTGTATGCGCGGACGGAGAGCTGACGGATGGTTTCACTCAGCTCCGCGTCGATCGGCGCCGGACACAAATATTTCGTTTCCTCACCGAAATACTTGTTGTGATAGTCATAGTTCGAGTCGGGCGCGCGAATTTCAACCAGCGGCAGCGCCTCAGCGCTCGTGCCTTCGCCAAGAATTGCGCAGGTCAATTCCTGCCCGTCAATAAACTCTTCCGCCAATACGACGTCGTCGTACTCGCGTGCCAGCTTGAATGCCTCGGCCATGCCGGAGTAACCACGCACGCGAGAGATGCCGATCGTCGAGCCTTCGTTAGGCGGTTTGACGATCAGCGGCAGCCGCAACGTGTCAGCCACTTCGTTCAGATGCGCGCGATCGCCGGACTCGATGACCCGGTAGCGCGGAGTCGGCAGTTTGTGCGTTTCCCAAATGCGCTTGGTAAACACTTTGTCAATCGCGATCGCAGAGGCCTGGACTCCGCTGCCCGTGTACGGAATCTGTAATGTCTCCAGCACGCCCTGAATTGCACCATCCTCGCCACCTCGCCCGTGCAACGCAATGAACACCTTGTCAAACTTCGACGTCTCCAGCTCGCCGAGTGGCAGCGTCCCCGGGTCGAACGCGTGCGCATCTACGCCGCGCGCGCGCAGCGCATTCAACACTCCGGTGCCCGACATGATTGACACTTCGCGCTCGGACGAGCGTCCACCGAACAACACGCCGACCTTGCCCAATCCGGTGCTCATTCGGCACTCCCGACGGTAAGCTTGGCGGCCAAGTTGCCGATCGAGCCGGCACCCATCGCAATTACCACGTCCCCGTCGCGCACGACATCGAGCAGCGCTGCCGGCAACTGATCGATCGCCTCAACGAAAATCGGTTCAATCTTGCCGGCTACTCGGATGGCGCGCGCAAGCGAGCGGCCATCGGCCAGGACAATCGGCGGCTCGCCGGCCGGATAGACTTCTGTCAGCAGCAGCACGTCAGCCATCGACAACACGCGAACAAAATCTTCGAAGCTGTCGCGAGTGCGCGTGTAGCGATGCGGCTGAAACGCGAGGACAAGACGGCGACCTGGAAATGCGGCGCGCGCGGCCTGTAGCGTGACGGCGGCTTCGGCTGGATGATGTCCGTAGTCGTCGATCAACGTGAAGTGACCGCCCGATGGCGCGGATATTTCGCCGTGCCGAGCGAAGCGCCGCCCGACGCCGGTGAACTGCGTAAGCGCAGCCACGATCGCCGAGTCCTGAACGCCGAGCTCGGTACCGATGGCAATCGCGGCCAGAGCATTCGTGACGTTATGCACACCAGGCAGGTTCAGCACGACTTCAAGCTCCGCTAAGCCGGGGCGTGCAACGCGAAATTTCATTTGCGTGCCGTCCGCACAGGCATCGAACGCGCGAATCTGCGCGTCCTCAGCGAAGCCGTACGTCAGCAGCGGTTTCGACACGAAAGGCAGGATTTCGCGGACGTTCGCGTCGTCAATGCATACGACCGCACTTCCATAAAACGGCAACCGCGAAAGAAAGTCGACGAAAGCCTGCTTCAGGCGCGCGAAGTCGTGGCCATAGGTTTGCATGTGATCGTTGTCGATGTTCGTAACAACCGCAATCACAGGATTCAAGTTCAGAAACGAAGCATCCGATTCATCGGCCTCGACCACGATGTAGTCGCCGCTGCCAAGCCGCGCATTGGCTCCGGCCGAATTCAGCCGACCGCCAATTACGAACGTCGGATCGAAGCCACCGGCAGCGAGCACGCTCGCCACCAGGCTCGTCGTAGTCGTCTTGCCGTGCGTGCCGGCGATCGCGATTCCCTGCTTAAGTCGCATCAGCTCGGCCAGCATCACAGCGCGCGGGACAATCGGAATCCGCTTTGCGCGCGCCTCCAGGACCTCGGGATTGTCTTGCGCAACCGCTGCCGAGACCACTACTGCATCGGCACCGTTGATGTTCTGCGCACGATGGCCGTGACTGACCGTGGCCGTCAGTTGCGCAAGGCGACGCGTCGTTGCGGTCGAGGCGGTATCTGAGCCGCTGACTTGATAGCCAAGCGTCAACAGCACCTCTGCGATGCCCGACATGCCGCTGCCGCCAATGCCGACAAAGTGAATGTGCTTGACGGCATGCTTCAAGGTTGAGCGCTCCTCGCGTGCGTGACGTTTAGGTCGCACGTGCACTCACGAATCGTTAGGCGTGGCTCCACTACTTCGCCACCCGCTCAATCACCGCGGCCACCGTGTGCGTAGCCTCGGGCTTTCCAATCGAACGCGCCGCGGCGGCCATCGAGAATAAGCGCTCGCGGGTGAGTGAGCGCAACAGTTCGGCAAGCTTCGACGGGCTGAGCTCGGACTGCGGCAGGTGAACGGCCGCGCCGCTGGCTGCCATGAATTCCGCATTGGCACGCTGATGCGATGTAGTCGAAACGACCAACGGGACCAACACGCTTGCAACCCCCGCAGCAGCGAGCTCCGACACTGTGATTGCGCCGGCACGGCACACGACAACGTCGGCGAACGCGTAGCGCTCGGGCATGTTGTCGATGAACGCAGTGACCTCGCCGTCGACGCCGACTTCGCGATAGAGCGCCCGCACAGATTCGACGTGTTTGGCGCCGCATTGATGGACCACCTGTGGACGCAGATGGGATGCAACCATCGCCAACGCGCGCGGCACAGTTTCGTTCAGAACCTGAGCGCCGAGGCTGCCGCCAATCACCAGTACTTGCAGTGGACCGCGGCGACCGGCGTAGCGCCGGTCGGGTGGAGCGACCTGTGCAATATCAGCGCGCACTGGATTGCCCGATACCACGCCCTTATCGCCTGCGATTTTCGCCGCTGCCCCATCAAAGCCGCACAACACGGCTGACGCCAACGACTTCAACATCCTGGTCGACATCAGTGGAGCGGCATCCGAGTTCAGCAGCACCAGCGGCACACCGAGCGTGCTCGCCGCCATTCCGGCCGGCACCGCGACATATCCGCCGGTGGAGAACATCACGCGCGGCCTGCGCGCGCGGATCAGTGCACGGCTCTGCCAAAGCGCGCGCAGCAGATGGAAACCACCGAACAACAATGTCTTGACGCCTTTGCCGCGAAGCCCGGAAAAATCGATAGCGTCGAATGCAATCCCGCGCGGCTCAACAAGCTGCCGTTCCATGCCGGTTCGAGTACCAAGCCAAGTCACCGACCATCCGCGCTCGCGCAGCGCATCGGCAACGGCGAGGCCAGGCATTACGTGTCCGCCGGTGCCTGCAGCGACCACCATTAGATGATTCATGCTCGGCCACCGCGCATCAGCACACGATTCTCCCTATCCACACGCAACAGAATCGCGATCGCCACCAGTGTCGACAACAATGCCGAGCCGCCGTAGCTCATCAGCGGCAACGTCAGCCCCTTGGTCGGCAGTAAGCCGGTCGCCACGCCAACATTGATAAACGTCTGCACGCCAATCCACAGACCCACGCCTTGTGCCATCAGGCCCGCAAACGTCCGCTCAAGCGCAATCGCCTGGCGACCGATTTCAAACGCGCGCTTGACCAGCCAATAAAAAAGTACGACGACCGTTGCGACGCCCACCAGGCCAAGTTCCTCCGCAAGCACCGCTAGGATGAAATCGGTGTGCGCTTCGGGCAAGTAGTGCAATTTCTCCACACTGCCGCCTAGGCCAACGCCGAACCACTCACCGCGCCCAAACGCGATCAGCGAGTGTGACAGTTGGTACGCCTTGCCCAGCGCGTTGCCTTCCGACCATGGATCAAGGTACGCGAAGATGCGCTCGCGCCGCCAGGGCGAAAGCCAGATGACCAATACAAAAACGGAGGCCAATGCCAAGGTAATACCAGCGAACAATCGCCCGTTGACCCCGCCAAGAAACAAGATGCCCATGCTGATCGTGACGATCACGCCAAACGCGCCCAGGTCGGGCTGCAACAGAAGCAACACGCCAATCGCGCCCATCACAAACGCCATCGGCAGAAACCCCTTGCCAAAGTGATTCATGTAGTCCTGCTTGCGCACCGTGAAATTTGCCGCGTACAAAATGCACGCGACTTTCATCAGCTCAGACGGTTGCAGATTCAAGACGCCGAGCGGTATCCAGCGCTTCGCGCCATTGACACCCTTGCCGACGCCCGGAATCAACACCACGACGAGCAGTGCGAGCGCCCCGACAAACACAAAAGGCGCCAGGCGTTGCCACACAGCAACCGGGATCTGAAACGCGATCGCGGCCGCGCAGAACGCGATGCCGAGCGACAGCAGATGCCGCAATAAAAAATGCGTCGGCGCGACGTTGTAACGCGGCGAATCCGCCAACGATATCGATGCCGAATAGACCATCACAGTGCCGATCAACACCAGCGCCAGCACCACACCCACGAGCGCACCGTCTACCGCAGGCAGTGAACTGGGACGCGCCGACGTGTTGGCACCGCGCAAGCCGGCGCTGCTCAAGCCGACCAATGAACCTGCGAACGCGAACCCACGATGAGTCCCGCGCTCCTTATCGGCAGGGCGTTTGCGACCAAACGGGGCGCGGATGCTTGTTAGCAGCCCACTCATATCTGCCCCGCCTTAGCCGACAACTCCCGCACGGCACCCACGAACACCTCGCCGCGATGCATGTAATTGCGAAACATGTCAAAGCTCGCGCACGCAGGGGACAGCAAGACTGCATCGCCATCGTGTGCATGCTCCGCCGCGATCGCGACGGCTTGTTCAAGCGTGGGTGCGCCCAAAAGCGACGCGTTGCTCACGCCCCGTTCCAGCGCCG
>DATLMT010000214.1:0-6444 GCA_035537135.1 Burkholderiaceae bacterium
CATCCCTCGCAGCGCTCCGCCGGATAGCGCTAGCGCCTTTCGGCTTTGCTTTGCGCGCTGCGCGCGATAGCCCGCTGCGCGCGGATGCAATCGGGATAGACACGCAGCGAACCAGATGGCTCGCGTTTGGTATTGGCGGATGTTTCGCCGGAATCGCCGGCGCACTACATGCATTTCACAACGGCTCGGTGTTTCCCACGACGTTGTCGATTCCAGTGTCGGTCGACGCCTTGATCATGGTGTTGTTGGGTGGTGTGCAAACATTGATCGGCCCGATCGTCGGCGCGCTTGCGTTTCACGCGCTGTCGACCGAGCTGACGCGGCTGACCGACCACTGGAGATTGTTTCTCGGGATCACCATCGTGATCCTCGCAATTGCGTTTCCCGAAGGCATCGTCGGTTTCGCACGGCGCCGGTTCGAAAAAGCGCGATGAGTCTGTTGCAGGTGGAAACATTGCAGCGAAGCTTCGGCGGCGTGCGCGCGGTCGACGGTGTCTCCTTCGCTCTTCTTGCCGGTGAAGTAGTGGCACTGATTGGGCCCAATGGTGCTGGCAAGTCGACATTATTCAATCTGATCGATGGCCAGCTCGGACCGCAGGCAGGCCGGGTGCTATTCAATGGCGAATCGCTAACGGCGTGGTCGACTGCCGAGCGCACGCGTCGTGGCATCGGGCGCACGTTTCAAGTCGCGCAGACTTTTGCAACATTGACTGTCTTACAGAACGCCCAGTTGGCATTGCTGGCGGCGCAAGGCCGGGCTCTGGGCGTCGGCAATCTGCTTTGGAGCTTGCAGGTGGAGGCGGCGAGCGCGTTGCTGGCGCAAGTAGGGTTACAGCGGCACGCTGATATTCCCGCTGCAAGCCTTGCGTATGGCGACATCAAGCGGCTCGAGCTGGCGCTGGCGCTGGCGGCGAAGCCACGTTTGCTTTTGATGGACGAGCCAACGGCCGGCATGGCAGCCGCCGAACGCTCGGCCTTGATGCAAACGATCATCGCACTAGCGGGCGAGAACAATATGGCCGTGCTGTTTACCGAGCACAGCATGGACGTCGTATTCGGCTTCGCGCGCCGCGTTATCGTTCTTTCGCGTGGCAAGCTGATTGCCGACGGCGTGCCGGAGGCGGTGCGGGCCGACACTGAAGTTCAGCGCTTGTACTTAGGAGAAGAATCGTGAGCGCGGCGCTAGCGCTTCAGAACATATCGGCGTGGTACGGGGATGCACGCATCATCAGCGGTGCGGACCTCACGGTTGCGAAGGGGGAAGTGGTCGCACTGATCGGGCGTAACGGTGCCGGCAAGACTTCGCTGTTGCGCGCAGCGATGGGGTTGATGCCACGCTGCACCGGCACGGTCTTGCTTGACGGAGCCGACGTGAGCCGGCTGCCGCCGTTTCGCCGCGCCAAGCTGGGGCTCGGCTATGTGCCGGAGGACCGCCGCATCTTCACCGATTTGTCGGTGGCCGAGAACCTGCGCATCGCCGCTCGATCGGCCGATCGTGGACTGACCGAGGACGACTTGCTCAAGCTGTTCCCAAACCTTGGTGACATGCTGCCGCGTTCCGCGAGCGCGATGAGCGGCGGCGAGCAGCAGATGCTTGCTGTGGCGCGTACGTTAGCCGCGAATCCGCTTGTTGTGCTGCTCGACGAGCCGTCGGAAGGCATCGCGCCGTTGGTCGTCGCCAAAATGCGCGAAGCCGTGCTTGCGATGAAGTCGCGCGGCGTCGCGACGCTGGTATCAGAGCAGAACGTGCGCTTTGCTGCGGCCATTGCCGATCGCGCAGTTCTGATCGATCAGGGCAGGCTCGTGGGCGAAGCGACACGGGCGGAATTGCTCGCGCCGAGCGAGTCGGTGCAGCGGGTGCTGGCGCTCAGCGGTGCACCTACAATCCATCAATGATCATTGCGTCGCTGCTCGACACCGATTTATACAAGTTCACGATGATGCAGGTGGTGCTGCATCATTTTCCAGGAGCGAATGTCGAGTATCGGTTTAATTGCCGCAATCCCGGCATCGATCTCGTGCCGCACATCGACGCCATCAACGAACAGATCGAATCGCTCTGCACGCTGCGGTTCACTGAACCGGAGCTGCAGTATCTGCGCGGACTGCGCTTCATCAAAAGTGACTTCGTCGATTTTCTCGGTTTGTTTCAGCTAAACACAAAGTACATCACGGTGAAACCTTCTCCGCGCGCCAATGGCGAAATCGACATCGTGATTCGCGGCCCGTGGCTGCATACGATTCTGTTCGAAATTCCCGTATTGGCTATCGTCAACGAGGTTTACTTTCGCGCGCTGCAGAAGCCTGCCGACTTCGACGAAGGTCGGCGCCGGTTGCGGGACAAGATTGCATTGCTGAACGACGACGCATCGCTCGAAGGTGTGCGGATCGCTGATTACGGCACGCGGCGCCGGTTCTCGCGTCACTGGCATGAAGAAGTTCTGCTGCAGCTTCGAGCGAAGCTCGGAGAAAAGCTAGCCGGCACCAGCAATGTGATGTACGCGGCAATGCATGGCATGACGCCTTTGGGGACAATGGCGCATGAGTATCTGCAGGCGTGCCAGGCGCTCGGTCCGCGGCTGCGCGATTCGCAAACCTTCGGCTTCGAGATGTGGGCACGCGAATATCGGGGCGACCTCGGCATCGCGTTGTCTGACGTTTATGGCATGGACGCGTTTCTGCGCGATTTCGACATGTACTTCTGCAAGCTGTTCGACGGCGCGCGTCATGATTCGGGCGACCCGCTGGCGTGGGGTGAGCGCCTGATCGCGCACTATCAGCGCAACCGGGTCGATCCGCGCACCAAGACGCTGGTGTTCTCTGACTCGCTGACGATTCCGAAAGTGATCGAGCTTTATCAACGCTTCCGGGATCGCGCGCGCAGCGCTTTCGGTGTCGGCACAAACTTGACAAACGATGTCGGTCACACGCCGCTTCAGATTGTGATCAAAATGGTCCGCTGCAATGGTCAGCCGGTCGCAAAGCTGTCGGATTCGCCGGACAAGAACCTGTGCGACGATAAGGCGTACTTGGCGTATCTGCGCCAAGTGTTCGATATCCCACCTGTTGCTGCAACTTGAACCGCTGATGCTGCGCTTGTCCCGGCGTGCCGATTCGCTCGGCACTGAGAATGCATTCGTTGTGCTCGCCGAGGTTAACCGGATGGTGCGCGAAGGGCAGGACATCGTCTCTTTTTGCATTGGACAGCCCGACTTTTCAACGCCTTCTCATGTTCAGGACGCCGCGATCGACGCCGTACGCGGCGGCAAACACGGCTATACACCGTCGGCAGGTATCGACGAGCTGCGCGCCGCTGCCGCAAAGTCGATGGGCGCGCTGCGTGGAATCGACATCACCGCGGACGAGGTCGTGGTTGGGGCCGGCGCCAAACCGTTTATCGGTTACACGATCGCGAGCGTCACCGACTATGGCGTTGGCGACGAGGTTATTTTTCCGGTGCCGGGGTTCCCAATCTACGAGTCACAGGTCATTGCCAACGGTGCGGTACCCGTGCCGCTTCCTTTGTCTGAGCCGCGTGGATTCGCTTTCGACCCCGCCGAGCTGGCGGCGCGCATGGGCCCGAAGACGAGGCTGCTAATTCTGAATACGCCGCACAACCCGACCGGCGGATTGTTGACGCGCGCGGATCTCGAAGTGATCGCGCAAGTGCTCAGCGCGCATCCGCAGGTCTGGATCTACGCCGACGAGATTTACAGCAAGCTGGTATACGACGGCGAGTTCAGCTCGATCGCGGCGTTGCCCGGCATTCGCGAGCGGACAATCATTTCCGATGGAGCGTCGAAGACGTACGCGATGACCGGATGGCGCATCGGCTTTGCCGCCAACAAGGCGCTGGCGCCTGCTTTCACACGGTGGATAACAAACACCGAATCTTGTGCGTCGCAGATAAGCCAGTGGGCAGCGGTCGCCGCGTTAACCGGCCCGCAGCACGACGCCGAGCGCATGAAGGAAAGCTTCCGGGCGCGCCGAGACTTGATCGTCGGATTGTTAAACGAGTTGCCTGGTTTTCGGTGTGCGCCGCCAGGCGGCGCGTTCTATGCCTGGCCCAATGTCACCGAAGCGTGCGCCATCATTGCAGCGAAGGATTCTGAAGAGCTGCGCGTACGCCTGTTACACGATGCCGGCGTCGCGGTGCTAGCCGATATTCACTTCGGTCCACGGGTCGAAGCCGATGGGCAGCACATCCGCTTCTCGTATGCCGCCAGCGAGGCAGCGATCAGAGATGGCGTGCGCAGGATCGATGCGTTCATGCGCAAAGCGCGAAGCTAGGTATGGTGAATAGTGCTCGTGGTTTGGCGACCGCTTTGCTGCTCTCCCCATCGATTGCTTCCGCGACTGCCGTCGCTTTTGCAGGACCGACTTTCGCCGGCGTCCCGGTCGAATTCATTTTATTCGCGATCATCTTGCTCGGTGTCGCTCTTTTTCATCAATAAACCTTTCCAATCGCCGCCGGCGGCGCGCTGGTGATCGCGCTATACAAGATCTTGTTCTCGCCATTTAAAAGCGGCTCGGGCTTGAGCGGGTTCGGCAGTCACCTGCTTCACGAGTGGGTGATTCTGGTCAATCTGTTGCTGTTGCTGCTCGGCTTTGCGCTGCTTGCAAAGCACTTTGAGGACAGCCATGTTCCGAATGCGCTGCCGCGCATCCTTCCCGACGACTGGAAAGGCTGTTTCGTACTGCTTGCGATCGTGTTCGTTTTGTCAAGTTTTCTGGACAACATCGCGGCCGCATTGATCGGTGGAGCTATGGCTCATACGGTGTTCCGCGCCAAGGTCCACATTGGTTACCTCGCGGCAATTGTTGCCGCGTCCAATGCCGGCGGCGCGGGCAGCGTGATCGGGGACACGACAACGACGATGATGTGGATCGCTGGCATCGGTCCTCTCGAAGTTGCAGAAGCCGCCATTGGCGCCACCGTTGCGCTCTTCATCTTCGGCGTTCCGGCATCGCTGCAGCAACAGGGTTACGGGCCGATCCAACGCGATGTCGATACCAGTCTGAGTATCGACTGGGCACGCGTGGGGGTAGTTGCATTCATCTTGGTCGCTGCGGTAGTGGTCAATATCACGATCAACGCCCGCTTTAAGCAACTCGCAGACTCGTTTCCGTTTCTCGGCGCCGCGGTGTGGGCTGCACTCCTGCTGACGGCGCTTGTGCGGCGACCTGACTGGGTGTTGGTACCTGGCGCGCTTAAAGGCTCGCTCTTTCTGATTTCGCTGGTGCTGGCGGCGTCCATGATGCCGGTGGATCAGCTGCCGCTTGCTTCCTGGCAGACCGCGCTCGGCTTGGGATTCCTTTCGTCGGTGTTCGACAACATTCCGCTTACTGCGCTTGCGATTCGCCAGGGCGGCTACGACTGGGGATTTCTTGCATACGCAGTTGGCTTCGGCGGCTCCATGATCTGGTTTGGGTCATCGGCCGGCGTCGCTCTCTCGAGCATGTATCCGGAAGCGCGCTCTGTGGGGCGCTGGATACGTCACGGCTGGCCGGTGGCCGTTGCCTACGTCATCGGATTTTTCGTGATGCTTGCAATCATCGGCTGGCACCCGGGGTCGACCCCGCGGGGCAGCGCGCCGGCAAGTGTCGTGATCTCAAAATAAAGCAGGGCACCCGCAATCGCACAACGGAGTCACGTATGTCCGACATAAAGCTCGTCAGGCCTCATTCGCTGCCTCTTGAAAAGGCAAAGGCGCTGACACAGAAAACGGCCGACGCGCTTGCGAGAGAGTACGACCTCGAGAGTGAATGGCAAGGCAACACGCTGCGGTTTCATCGCTCGGGTGTCGACGGGCAGATGCAAGTGACTGATTCGGAGATTCGGCTTGACGTCAAGCTGGGGTTGCTGTTGAAGGCATTTAAAGGAAAGATTGCCGAGCACATCGAGCGAAACTTCGACGAGCTGCTCGACAGCGGCCAAAAGCTGGCTAAAAAGTCGCCGGCACAGAAAACCGCTGGCCGGAAATGAACTAAGAAGTTTTGCCGCGGGTGGCCGAAGACCTTAACGATCCCGCAGCGTTAGACCAGTTCATGGCGTCGACAGGGTCGGCGCCGTCCAGAAAGCTCTGCAGGAACGCGAAGTCGTCGTAGCCCCAGAACAGCTCGTCATCGACCGCCATAGTCGGCACGCCGAACACACCGTCGGCAATCGCTTGATCGGTCTGCATTCGCAGCTGCGCCTTGCATTCGGACTGTGATGCCTGCGCGACGAGCGCGGTGCCGTCCAATCCCGCTTTATTCGCAACTTGCTCAACTACAGTTGAGTTTGTGATGTGCATACCGCGCACCCATACCGCAGCGAACAGTGCATCAACCAACTTCCACTTTTGCGCTGCCTGCACCGGCAGTGACGAAACGCGAAGCGCAAGCAAAGGATTGAAGGGATGAAATGCCGGCGCGTTCAGCGGCACGCCGATCATCACCGCC
>DATLMT010000215.1:0-6513 GCA_035537135.1 Burkholderiaceae bacterium
CTAATCACTGCGAGTGCACGTGCGACCGCAGGTCGCGTACACGAGCAGTGCCTAATGACTCTTGATCATTGTGCCAACACCCTGATCGGTCAGAATCTCGAGCAGCAAGCAATGATCGACTCTGCCGTCGATGATGTGCACAGAATTGACCCCGCTCTTAGCGGCTTCGAGCGCGGACGAGATCTTCGGCAACATGCCGCCGGAGATCGTCCCGTCGGCAAAGAGATCGTCGATCTGCCGCGCCGACAGCCCGGTCAATAACCGGCCGCTCTTATCGAGTACGCCCGGCGTGTTTGTCAACATCACCAGCTTCTCGGCCTTCAAAATTTCAGCGATCTTTCCCGCTACGACGTCGGCATTGATGTTGTACGTCAAGTCGTCGCTGCCGAAGCCGATCGGTGAAATCACCGGAATGAATGCATCGTCCTGCAGTGCCTTGACGACCGCCGGATTAATCGCTTCGATTTCTCCTACCTGCCCGAGATCGTGACTTTTTGACGGATCCGCAATATCGGTCAGACGCAGCTTGCGAGCGCGGATCAAGCCGCCGTCTTTGCCGGTCAAGCCAACTGCCTGGCCGCCAAAACGATTG
Organism: Burkholderiaceae bacterium; assembly: GCA_035537135.1. Classification (GTDB taxonomy): domain Bacteria; phylum Pseudomonadota; class Gammaproteobacteria; order Burkholderiales; family Burkholderiaceae_F; genus JACCZX01. The sequence continues at coordinate 593 of DATLMT010000215.1, forward strand.
ATCAGCGTCACCAGTTCCCCTTGTATCTCCCCTGCCAGCACCCACTCGACGACTTCCATCGTTTCAACGTCGGTCACTCGCATGCCTTGAATGAACGAGGATTTTTTTCCAACCCGCTCAAGCGCCTCGTCGATCTGCGGACCGCCGCCGTGCACGACGACCGGATTCATGCCGACAAGCTTGAGCAGCACGACGTCGTGTGCGAACGCTTCTTTTAAATTCTGGTCGACCATCGCGTTGCCGCCGTACTTGACGACGATGGTCTTGCCGTGGAAACGCCGGATGTAGGGAAGCGCCTCAGACAGGATTTCAGCTTTGAGCTGCGGGGCGATCAGCGAGGAGTCGACTGTTGCCGTATCCATGGGCGCGAGAATATTAACGCGCTTGGTTAACTCGGCAACGCTGCTACGGCGCGCGCGGACGGACTTCGATTTCAATCGGTTGCGTAACGAGCTTCTTGTCGCGAGTCTCAAGCCGCAACTCGACCTTAATCTTCTCGCCTGCAGCAAGTGGACGCTTCAGGTCCAGCAGCATCATGTGATGTCCGCCGGGCTTCAACTCAACGGGGCTGCCCGGCGGCAGATCAAGGCCCGGAAGCGGACGCATCCGCATCACGTTGTTCTCCATTGCCATCTCGTGAAGCTCGACGACTCCGGCCACGTCGCTCGACGCCCCGACGATTCGCACGCCATCCTTTGAGGTCAGATTCATAAACGCGCCAGTACCCATCTGACCGGCGACGGTGGGTCTGACCCAGGCCGATTTAACCTCGACGTCCGCGATGCGCTGTGCATACGCCGTCAGCGAGATCGCCAACACCGCAGGCATCGCCCATCGCTTCATCGCCATCCCAATTCGTCGTGCTCGGCTACAAAACTGTGCTTAGCTATAGAACATAGCGCGCCAGATCCTCATCGCGCGCGAGACCGGCCAATTTAGCATCCACATATGCGCCATCGATGCGCACCTGCTGCGCCTCACCACTCACATGGCTGCCGGCGTCGAACGAGACTTCTTCCAGCAGCTTTTCCAGCACGGTGTACAGCCGTCGTGCGCCGATATTCTCGGTCGTGTTGTTCACCTGATGTGCGATTTCCGCGAGCCGATGAATGCCTTCGTCGGTGAATTCCAGTGCGCAGCCATCCGTTGCAAGCAGCGCTTCGTACTGCTGAGTCAGACTGGCATCGGTCGTTTTCAATATCCGCTCAAAATCCTCGACCGTCAGCGTGTCGAGCTCGACCCGGATCGGAAAGCGGCCCTGCAATTCGGGAATCAGGTCCGACGGCTTGGCAAGATGAAACGCGCCGGAGGCAATGAACAGGATGTGGTCGGTCTTGACCATGCCGTACTTTGTATTGACCGTCGTGCCTTCGACCAGCGGCAGCAAATCGCGCTGCACGCCCTGGCGCGAAACATCCGCTCCCTGCAGCTCCGAGCGCGAAGCAATCTTGTCGATCTCGTCGAGAAACACGATGCCGTTGGACTCGGCATTCGCAATTGCACGCGTTTTCAATTCCTCGTCGTTGATCAGGCGTGAAGCTTCTTCGTCAGCAAGCAGCTTCAGCGCTTCTTTCACCGTCAGTTTGCGCGGCTTGCGACGCTCACGGCCCAGGTTGGAAAACATTGTCTGAATCTGCTGCGTCAGCTCCTCCATCCCGGGCGGCGCCATCACCTCCATTGTCGGAGACGCGGCCGCCAGCTCGATTTCGATCTCCTTGTCGTTAAGCTCCCCTTCGCGCAGCTTTTTGCGAAACTTTTGCCGAGTCGCGTTCTGATCGTCGCGATTGCCGGCCGAGAAACCGACGTCGCGCGACGGTGGCACCAGGACGTCCAGCACGCGGTCCTCAGCGGCGTCCTGTGCGCGCGCCGCCACCTTTTTCGTTTCCGCCTCGCGCGTCTGCTTGATCGAGATATCGACCAGGTCGCGAATAATCGTATCGACATCGCGGCCGACATAGCCGACTTCGGTGAACTTGGTTGCCTCGACCTTGATGAACGGCGCGTCGGCAAGGCGTGCGAGCCTGCGCGCAATCTCGGTTTTGCCGACACCGGTCGGCCCGATCATCAAAATGTTTTTCGGCGTGATCTCGGAGCGCAGCGGCTCGCCAACCTGCTGCCGGCGCCAACGATTACGCAAAGCGACTGCAACCGAGCGCTTGGCGCGATCCTGGCCAACGATGTGTTTGTTGAGCTCGTGAACGATTTCTCTGGGGGTCATCATAGAAAAACGCTTCTCATGTACGCGACCGCTTTGCGGTCGCACGTGCACTCGTCGCGATTAGTTAGGCGCGGTCCCTTCGGAACCGCCGCACGTGCGCGCGCAGAGTAAAGGCAGGGGAGTCGTCACTACGTTGCCGCTTAGTCAATTGATTCGATCGTGTGGCTTTGGTTTGTATAGATACACAGATCGCCGGCAATCTCTAGCGCTTTCTTTACCAGATCCTTTGGCGGGAGGTCAGTATTCTCCAGCAGCGCTTTAGCGGCTGCATGGGCATACGGGCCACCGGAGCCGATTGAAATCAAGCCGAACTCGGGTTCGAGCACATCGCCCGTGCCGGTGATGATCAGCGACGTTTCGCGGTCGGCGACAGCGAGCATCGCTTCCAGCCTGCGCAAGATGCGGTCCGTGCGCCAATCTTTGGCCAGCTCGACGGCAGAGCGCATCAGATTGCCCTGATGTTTGTCGAGCTTGGCATCGAACCGCTCGAACAGCGTAAAGGCATCGGCGGTGGCGCCGGCGAAACCCGCCAGGATCCGATCGTGATGCAGACGGCGCACTTTCTTCGCGCCTTGTTTGACGATGACGTTGCCGAGGGTGACCTGGCCGTCGCCCCCCATCGCGACTTTCGCGCCGCGCCGAGCGGAGACAATCGTCGTCCCGTGAAAAACTTCCATTGAGTCCCTAAGCGCTGAGCCGCAAGAATACGGCTTAGATAGGGACGAACGAGCTGGCTTCTAGACCCGCCGCAATTGAACCTGTGCAACCGCGTCGACTCCGAGCAGCGCAAACAGGGCGCCAATCAGATAGTTGACGTTGCGGAACTCGACGGTGGCGCCATTTTGACGCACCTTGGTGACCATCGCGAGCATGCCGGTGGCAGTCGCAAATTCGACTCGCTTTAGGTACATGCAATCTACGACGAGGCGCTTGTCCAGACGCGACGCTGCCATCAAGCGGCCAAAATGCGGCTCGCCTTCGCCACGCAGCGTGCCGCGCCACGTCAGGCCGTCGACTGCCTCAGCCACTGCTGCTGCCTGCGGCACAGCCGCGCGCGTTTTCAGATTGGGCGGCGCCGGCTCCCATGAAGGGGGCGACACCTCATACGTGATGCAATACTGAATTCCGGTCTCTTCGAAATCGTGCTGCCGATTTAACAACCGGAACACTTCAAGCAGCAGCATCCACACCGCGTCGCTTGGATCACGGCGCCCCGCTTCAACCGCAGCACGCAATGGTGTGACCAGCTGATCGGCTCCTTGCAGTAACAGCTCATGGCTCGCGCGCTTGAACGCATTGATCACGCGCAGCAACAACTCCGCGCCCACCGGGTCAATGCTGCGCACGTTGGAGGAGTCAAGGGTGATCGATTGATGCGACTGCGAATGATTTTTCAGTTGTTCCAGGTGCTTGACGACGCCTTCGTCGACTACTTCGGGTAGCTTGATCACCGGCGCGGAAGCCAACAACGAAGTACGCCCGGCGGCAGCGGCAATAGCCGCGAGATCGTGCTCGTCTTTGTAATCGATCCATGCCGGCGGCGAGCTCTCAAAACGCAAAACGTACTCGATGGTCAAGCTGTCGAACCCGGCGCGGTCTCCGCGCTGCTGCAACAGCTCAAACAGCATAAGCCACCCGTGCTGCGCAGACTCTCCCAGCTGATCTGCCTGGATCGCTGCGCGCAGCCCTGCCTCGGCGGGTTCAATCAAACCATTGGCAAACAGGATCGCGGTTTCTTCGACCGCAGAGCCGCCGCCCTCGGCGGACAGTTCGAATGCGTTGACGTTGCCGGCCCAGTCTTCGGAGATGACGTCGAGCGGTTCAATCGCCCTATCATCTTTACCGTCTGTCCCCACTGGCGCGGCGTCGGGCTGCTGCGATGGACGCTGCAACGTCGAGTTGGCAGCGGAATTCGGAAACATGGTCGGCGCACCGCCGGGGCGCAAAAAGTCACGCGCCATTTCCGATTCGATCGCATCTATTTTGGCAGCCGTCTCAAGCGCGAGCGTGCGATGCAAATCCTTGTCTTGCATCGTGTTCGTGGTGGCCGGCCCTTGCGGACCGCGCGCCATGGTTGATGCTGGATTGCGATTGACCGGACCGGGAAGCGGACGCGCGGCTTGCCTCGCAGACGTGGCCTGGCGTGAGCCTCCCTTTACGGCCGGCCCAGCATCTTTCGCATCTTTTTTGAAAAAGGAAAACGCCACTACGTTCTTTACCGTTTATCCGATTCGTATCGCACTGCCAAACTCACCGGCCGCGCAAGCTGTACACACCATTCTGGCACCAGCAGCGCTTATGCCAGCTCTCGGAAGCACCGGAAACAAGTAACCCTTTTCGCCTAGGGCCGACCGCATCCAACGGCGCGGCGGTCAATGCCGCAGCACTTGATACCGTGTTCCGGTGAGCAAGCGTCAATCGCTTTTGATAGTAACAACTTTAGATAGCTCGCAAACCACTGATCTACACGGCAATCCCGCCTGTCAGCTACGGCCCGGAATAGCGACGCTTAAATGGCATTAATCGCCAAACATTTTTTGCTTGAGCTCCCGGCGTTGCTGCGCTTCAAGCGAAAGGGTTGCTGTCGGCCGCGCGAGCAGACGCGGAATTCCAATTGGGTCGCCGGTTTCCTCGCAATAGCCGTATTCACCGCTTTCTATGCGCGCCAGCGCTTGCTGCACCTTCTTGATCAGCTTGCGTTCGCGGTCGCGCGTGCGCAGCTCAAGCGCGTGCTCTTCCTCTATCGTGGCGCGGTCGGCGGGATCGGGAACTATCACGGACTCACGCAGATGCTCGGTGGTCTCATCAGCGTTTTGCAGCAACTCGCCTTCCATTTGCTGCAGTCGATGCTTGAAGTACGCAAGCTGCTCCGAATTCATGTAATCGGCGTCGCGCGTCTTCAATAACTCCTCTTCGGTCGGCAGCCGCTTGCCGTTGACGACCAATGGCTCCTCGCTTCGCGTAGCTGAGCGCGCCAGCAGATATTCATGCGCCGCCGCCAAATCTTTTGGTGTTGGCGCTGGGGTGACTTTCGGCGCCGTCGTCATCGGGCCGGTATTGGCGAGACCCGGGGCCGGCATTGGCGGTATCGGCTTCTGGTCTTTCCGTTCACGCGGGGGGCGGCCGCCGCTCCGCCTGCCCGTCGGCGCGCCGCTCACTGGTGCGGCTGCTTTCAAACCTTTCGCGGCCTTGCCGGGGGCGGCAGCACCTGTCTTCGCCCTAGTGACATCTTTGGACGGGCGGGCACTTTTTGCTTTCGAAGCGGGAACTTTCTTGCGCGCCGGTGGCTGCGCTCGCTTCACGGGTTTCTTCACAACTTTTTTGACGGCCTTTTTGGCCGGCTTGCTAGCGGTCTTTGCGGCCTTTTTGGCCGGTTTTTTTGCTGCCATCAGTAAACCTCTTTAAAAAATTCCTGATCGGTGCCGCCTGTAATAGAGCGCAATGTGCATCTAACGCGCCAGGCACGCTTCGAGACCCTTGATGATCGCCTCCTTCGGCAAATTGCGGCCGATGAAAACAACCTTGCTGGATGGCTTCTCATTTGCAGCCCATGGGCGGCCGACGTCGGCGCCCATCAGCATATGAACGCCCTGAAATATCGTCCGGCGATTGCTGCCGTTCATGAAAAGCACGCCTTTATACCGAAGCATGTCTGGCCCGTAAACCTGAGTCAGCGCGCCCAGATATTCCTCGAGCTTGCCCG
>DATLMT010000216.1:0-2666 GCA_035537135.1 Burkholderiaceae bacterium
GCTGAGCGAGGCTATTCGCTACGAGTAGCTTGAAAACGTATCACAAACTAGCGCGTCGTCTTCGCTTGCGCTTCCACTTTCCGTTGTAGCTCGTCCAACCGAGCCTGCATTTTGCCCTGACGCGTGCGGTATTCGGCAGACTTCTCACCGCCAGGCCGGCCGAGATTCGAAAGCGAACCTTCCCATGCGGTCTGGTACTCCTTCAGCGCAGCCTTGGCCGCTGTCGTCGACGCTTGCTTGGAGGCCGGCCCATACATGTCGCGCCCTTTCAGCAGCGTTTCCTGCACGCAGGCCCGATAGTCTTCATCCGACGGCGGAGAGCCAGTGACAGTGCTTTGACCTTCGTTGACCAGCGCAAAGCGCTCGTATTTGACGACGTAATCTCGATACTTGTTGCTGCACGTGATGTATCCCAAGCGGGTCCCCACCACGTAGCGCGACACCGCTTCTGGCGGAGCTTCATCGGGCGCGCGAATCTGCGCCGCACTAAAGCCACTGACGCTGGCCATCAACGCTGCGGCTGCAAATAAAGCCAAGTTTTTTCGCTTCATCGAACACTCCTTGTACGCGGTGCGCTAGCTGCTAACGCACACAGCAGGCCGGCAGATTACGAAGTTTGCCGCAGATGCTTGCGCGCCGCATCGATTGCCGACGTAAGGTAGCCTTCGTAGAAACCCGAGCGGTCCAAGCCGACCAGCGGTTCGCCGATCGGCCGCAGCGAGGCGTCAAAGAGCGCCACGACGGGCACCACTCGCACATTGTTGCGAGCCGCGAAAACGCTTTCGCTGATATGCGCCCCGGACAGATCGACCACGGTCCGCTCCGAGGTAATGTCCGTTTCGCGCAATAGCAGTTCCGGAGGTGTCTTGTCCGCCTGCTCCGCAATTCGCGGCACCAAATAGTTGCGCCTCACCTCACGGCAAAATGGGCAGCCGGGCGTGCTGAACAGGATCAGCAGTGGCGCCTTCTGGCGAGCAATCGCATTCGCTAGTACGCGCAAATCGTGCAGCGGTGGCAGATGCTCGACGACTGGCTGTGCGCGCAACAGTGCGGGCGCCAGCAGACAAGCAACCAGTGCCTCTCGGCGCGCGCACACAATGGTCACGCCAACCCAGGGTTGGCCCGCGCGCCCTTGATCACCGGAAGATTTAGCCGCGGCGGCTTTAGCTCTCGACCCTTTATGTAACTGGTCACGATTTCCCAGATCGGCTCGCCCTTTGCGCCCTCAGCGACAGGTGCCCAGCCAGCCACTTTGTAAAGCCTGTCGGCATCGAGCGGCTTGCCGTTCAGGCGTAAATCGCCGATGCGCGCGCCGATACGCGCAAGCGGATCAATTGAATACTGCAGCCCACCGACGCGCACCATGTCGCCGCCCTGTTGCAGATACGGATCAGGATTGAACAGATTGTCCGCAACGTCTTCGAGAATCGTCTTGATCGTCGCACCGCTCAGCTCGCTGACGGTCGTGTACGGATACGTGATCGCAGTCTGATCCATCAGATGTTCGAGCGTGACGGCCTGGCCGGGCAGCAGCGATGTGCCCCAGCGAAAGCCAGGCGAAAACGCGATCTCCGCACCGCGCACTTGCATCAGGGCTTCGCAAATCAGCTGATCGAATGTGCCGTTAAAGTTGCCGCGGCGATATAGCAGCCCCTCTGTGACCGCAAGTTTCTGCGACAGCTGCGCAGCGTACGGCGCGCGCACGCGATGGATGTAGGCGGACATTTCTGCATCGGCCGGCAATAGCCTCGCGAATACCGGCAGCAACTTGTAGCGATAGTCGCTCACATTGCCATCCTTGACGTCGAAGTCGAGCACCGCCAGAAACTTGCCGTTGCTACCGGCGTTGGTCACCAGCGTCGTGCCGCCTGCATTCTTCACCAACGTCGGCTGCGGCACCGCATCGTGGGTGTGACCCCCCAATATCGCGTCGATGCCGCGCACGCGTGTTGCCATTTTCAGATCGACGTCCATGCCGTTGTGAGAGAGCAGTACGACAACCTGCGCGCCTTTGCCACGCACTTCGTCGACCATCTTCTGCATGTTTTCTTCCTGGATACCGAAGCTCCAGTCAGGCACGAAGTAGCGCGGGTTCGCGATAGGTGTGTACGGAAACGCCTGGCCGATGATGCCGACACTGACGCCGTTCATTTCCTTCATCGTGTACGGCAGAAACACCGGGTCGCCGAAGTCCGCGGTTCTGACGTTCTGGGCCACGAAGTCGATGCGCCCTTGAAAATCCTTGTCGACGATTTCCTGCACGCGCTTGGCGCCGTAGGTCATCTCCCAGTGCGCGGTCATCACGTCGACCCCAAGCAGCTTGTTGGCATCGACCATGTCCTGCGCATTCGTCCAGAGCGCGGTTGCCGAGCCTTGCCATGAATCGCCGCCATCGAGCAGCAGCGCGCCAGGGCGACTAGCTTTCAAGCGCTTGACGAGCGTCGACAAATGCGCAAAGCCACCGACCTTGCCATACGTGCGCGCAGCCTGCACGAAGTCGAGATAGGTAAAGGCGTGCGCGTGCGGCGTTTTGCGTGGGATGTCAAAGTGCTTCAGTAGATGCTCGCCGACCAGATGCGGCGGCTGACTGAAAGCCGGGCCGACGCCCAAATTGACGCTCGGTTCGCGAAAATGAACGGGCAGCAGCTGTGCGTGGCAGTCGGTGA
>DATLMT010000217.1:0-6732 GCA_035537135.1 Burkholderiaceae bacterium
GAGATCATCGAAAAAGAACGGCTGATGGAAAACGCCGTCGCTCAGGGCGAGCGCATCATTGGCGGTCTGAAGCGCAGATTGGCCGCCGTCAGAGGTGTTACTCAAATCCGTGGCATGGGACTGATGATCGGCATCGAGCTCGACCGGCCGTGCGGCGAGCTAGTGCGGCAAGCACTTGGCTCCGGACTGCTTATCAACGTAACGCACGACAACGTGATACGGATGCTGCCGCCGCTGATTTTGAGCGCAGAGGAGGCCGAGCTGATTGTCGAGCGTCTCGCGCCGCTGATCGTTGCCTTCCTTCGTTCGCAATCAGAGGTCAGTTCAAAAACAACCGCGAAGGCAGCCTGAGTTGCATGGTGGGCGGTATTCGCCACTTTCTGCAATTCGCCGATTTCGATCGCTCCGAACTCGAATGGGTATTTGACCGCTCGCGCATCATCAAGGAGAGATTCAAGCGCTACCAGCTTTACCAGCCGTTAACCGACCGCACACTGGCGATGGTTTTTGAAAAGGCCTCGACCCGCACACGCGTGTCGTTTGAAGCAGGCATGTACCAGATGGGCGGGTCAGTGATCCACATCACGACCGGTGATTCGCAACTCGGCCGCGCCGAGCCGATCGAAGACACCGCGCGTGTCATTTCACGCATGGTCGACATCGTGATGATCCGAACCTTCGAGCAAGCGAAACTGGAGCGGTTTGCCGCGCATTCGCGCGTGCCGGTCATCAACGGTCTGACCAACGAGTATCACCCGTGCCAGATCCTGGCGGACATCTTCACCTTCATCGAACACCGCGGACCGATCGCCGGGCGCACGGTGGCGTGGATCGGCGATGCCAACAACATGGCTTACACATGGCTGCAGGCCGCGCGAAGCTTAGGATTTCGTCTGAACGTCTCGACTCCGCCCGGCTACGCCCTTGACACGTCGCTGACCACCGCCGGCGAGCACCTACGAGTCTTCGACGATCCAATGGAAGCGGCCCGCGACGCCTCCCTCGTAACTACCGACGTATGGACCAGTATGGGATACGAGGCGGAAAACGACGCGCGAGCCAAGGCGTTTGCCGACTGGCAGGTCGATGCCGAGATGATGCGCGCGGCAGGGCACGACGCCGTGTTCATGCATTGCCTGCCCGCGCATCGCGGCGAGGAAGTCACCGCCGACGTGATCGACGGTGCACAATCGGTCGTATGGGATGAGGCCGAGAACCGTCTGCACGTGCAAAAGGCGTTGATGGAATATCTGGTGCTTGACAAAAGCGTGAGCTAGCGATGATGAACATTCGAGTCTGGTTGATTGCATGCGTATGTCTGACGCCGGTGACACCGTTGCACGCGCAGGGCGGGATCTGGGTGAACCCCAAGGAGTTCAAAGCCGCGGTCCCGGATGCGGAAAGGCTTTCGCAACCTGTAGCGCCAGGGCAACCCTTACAGACGACGGCTGACAAGACGCCGGTGTTCGCCATTGCCTCTGCTATCGGTGGGCAGTTGAACTACATCGTCGCTAAGCAGCACGTCGGCTCGAATCTCGATCCGTACGAGCGCACGACTTTGTCAGTCCCCGACTATTCGCTCGACGCGATCGTCATGCGCGGTATCGACCGCGTGGTCGCGCACCGTTTTCCGGACACCGATCGAGTCTTCATGAGATTGAATCCGAGCCAGCTCGACGGTGTGGCACCACCGGATCGCGAACGCGTCGCATTTGCGCGCTTGACCGCCGAGTTGCAGCAAATGCCCGAGCGTGCAGGGTGGGATCGCATCGTCGTGGTCACCCCACACTATCGCGGTTTCGAGCGCGCGGGCTTGGGCAGCAAGATGCACGGACTCGGAATGTTCGTCCAGGGCTTGAACGAAGACAGCACCGCGTCGGAAGGTCGCTATGAAGTGATCGAGCCCGACGGCACCCCGGGCCGGATGCGCAAAAACAATTACATCGCGCTGTACTACTACGCCAAACTGTTCATTCTCGATGCCAAAACGCTACAGGTACTTGAAGAATCGCCTTGGCTGATCGACGAGAAGATTCATAACACGAGCTCGGATGCGATCAATATTGCGAAGTCACTGACGATCGAACAGTTGTCTAGCCGTCTCGAAGCGTTCGCCGAAAAGGCGAGCGGCGAAGCGCTGAACAAGACTCTTAGAGGGACGATCGTGCCGGGGGAAATCAAGCCGGTCGCGCCGCGCTGACGCTCGGGTTGCGGATCGGAAGGACGCTGTAGCCGCTCGGCGCATCCAGCTTTGCGCCGATATGATGCGCGCTGGTGTCGATGCTCTTACAACTCTATGGCCACGATCCTGCAGCACCTCCCCACGGGCGAGAAAGTGGGCATTGCATTTTCAGGCGGGCTTGACACCAGTGCCGCCCTGCTGTGGATGCGCGACAAAGGAGCCATTCCATACGCTTACACCGCGCATCTCGGACAGCCGGACGAAACAGATTACGAAAGCATTCCGCAACGCGCGCTTGAATATGGCGCCGAAAAAGCGCGGTTGGTTGACTGCCGTGCGCAGCTGGTTGCCGAAGGCATTGCAGCATTGCAATGCGGCGCCTTTCACGTTTCTACCGCGGGGCTCATGTACTTCAACACAACGCCGCTCGGCCGCGCGGTGACGGGCACGCTGCTGGTCAGCGCGATGAAGCAAGACGAGGTCAATATCTGGGGCGACGGGAGCACATACAAGGGCAACGACATCGAGCGTTTCTACCGGTACGGTTTGCTAGCCAATCCGGAACTGAAGATTTACAAGCCGTGGCTTGATCAGACGTTCATCGACGAATTGGGTGGACGGGCGGAACTATCGGAATTCATGCGCGCTCGCGGCCACGGCTACAGGATGCCGGCGGACAAAGCGTATTCGACCGACTCGAACCTGCTTGGCGCCACGCACGAAGCCAAGGATCTGGAGCAGCTTTCGAGCAACGTGCATATCGTTGATCCGATCATGGGTGTGGCATTCTGGCGCGATTCGGTTGCGATCGCACGAGAAGAAGTCGGCATCCAATTCGATCAAGGGCAGCCCGTCGCCTTGAATGGAGCTGAGTTTGAAAGTCCGGTCGACCTGATGCTCGCAGCGAACCGCATCGGCGGTCGCCACGGACTCGGCATGAGCGACCAGATCGAAAACCGAATCATCGAGGCAAAGAGTCGAGGCATCTATGAGGCACCCGGCCTTGCGCTTCTAAACATCGCCTACGAGCGCCTTATCACCGGCATTCACAACGAAGATACGATCGAGCAATACCGCGACGGCGGACGGAGGCTTGGGCGCCTGCTGTATCACGGGCGTTGGTTCGACCCGCAGGCCATCATGTTGCGCGAGAGCGCGCAGCGCTGGGTCGCGCGCGCCGTGACCGGTGAAGTTACGGTTGAACTTCGTCGTGGCAACGATTACTCCATCCTTGACACGAAGTCACCAAATCTGACATACCAATCGGATCGGCTCACAATGGAGAAAGGCAGTTCCACCTTCACGCCGACAGACCGCATCGGACAGCTTCATATGCGCAATCTAGACATTATCGATACACGTCATCGGCTCGCAAGTTACGCGCGCGCCGGCCTGTTGACCGGCTCTGGATTCGCGATACCCCAACTCACCAAAGAAAGCGACGAGCGCGGCTAGGCTCGCCGCCGTGCTTCGACTTGAGCGTCGATGCGCCGCGAGACCGACCGGCCGTCGGTAAGTCGGCACATTGGCCGTTTGGATGAATGCGCAATCGCAAGCCAATGCTTATAGTTTGCTTGTCTGCGGTGCCGGTGCTCTCCCGCGTACTCCTCCGCACACGAGCTCTCCGACCGGCATCCTAGATACCGCACGTATGAACCTTGGCCCGCACTGCGGGCCTTTTTTTTGGCGGGCTGCGCGGGAAACCCGTTAGCATTCCGGCCCATGGAAAAGCGCGTCCGCTTCCGCTCCACATGGTTGCCCTGGGCGTTGCTGGCACCGCAACTTGCGGTGATTGGAATATTTTTCTTCTGGCCGGCAGCGCAAGCGCTGCTGCAGTCGGTGCAAATTCAGGACGCATTCGGCGCCACGCGCGAGTTTGTAGGACTCGCAAACTTTCGACAGTTGTTTGCCGACGAGACGTACATCGACTCATTCAAGACCACTGCAATTTTTTCGGTCCTGGTGGCAGGCTTCGGTATCTCAATCGCATTGGTGCTTGCCGTGTTTGCGGACCGCGTGCTGCGCGGTGCCGCGGTTTACAAGACCCTGCTGGTGTGGCCGTACGCGGTCGCCCCCGCGGTGGCCGGCGTGCTGTGGCTATTTATGTTTGCACCTTCGATCGGCATCGTGCCCTACGCGCTGCGATTGGTCGGATACGAATGGAACCATCTGCTGAACGCCGATCATGCGATGACGCTGATCGTGATGGCAGCGGTATGGAAACAGATCAGCTACAACTTTCTGTTTTTTCTCGCGGGGTTACAAAGTATTCCCAAATCACTGATCGAAGCGGCCGCGATTGACGGCGCAGGTCCGTGGCGGCGTTTCTGGACAATTGTGTTTCCGCTGCTGTCTCCGGTGACATTTTTCCTATTGGTCATCAACATCGTCTATGCGTTTTTTGAAACGTTCGCGATCATTGACGCATCGACGCAGGGGGGTCCGGGTAAGGAGACAGCGATCCTTGTCTACAAGGTTTATTACGACGGCTTCAAGGGACTCGACCTGGGCGGCTCTGCCGCGCAATCGGTTGTGCTGATGGTCATTGTCATTGCGCTGACCGTCGTGCAGTTTCGATACGTAGAAAAGAAGGTTCAATACTGATGTGTTTTTCCGCTGGCGCCTCACTGCGTTCGCTGCCCCCTGAGCGCGCACGTCGTCGTCGGGCGGCCCGGCGACACTGACATGGTCGAGCGCCGCCCTGCCCTGACCGTCCTGACGCACCTGGTGCTGATCCTCGGAGTGCTGATCGTCGCGTTTCCGGTGTACGTCACGCTGGTTGCGTCGACGCACACCGCGCAGGCGATCGTTCAGGCGCCGATGCCGTTGATTCCAGGGGACCAGATGCTGCAAAACTACCGAGCGGTGTTGATTGGCACTGACGCCGGCGCGGGCTCGGCAGCGCCGGTGGGCCGCATGATGTTTGTCAGTATGGTCAGTGCGCTGACGATTGCACTCGGCAAGATTGCAATTTCCTTGCTGTCGGCGTTCGCCATCGTCTACTTTCGCTTTCCACTCCGCAATTTTTTCTTTTGGGCGATCTTCGTCACGCTGATGCTGCCCGTCGAGGTGCGGATCGGCCCGACCTATGAGGTCGTGTCTGATCTTGGCATGCTGAATAGTTACGCGGGGTTGACCATACCGCTTATCGCGTCTGCGACCGCGACGTTTCTGTTCCGGCAATTTTTCCTGACCGTGCCCGATGAGTTAGCCGAAGCCGCGCGCATCGACGGCGCCGGGCCGATGCGCTTTTTCTGGGACGTGTTGCTTCCGCTGTCACGCACCAGCATTGCGGCGCTGTTCGTGATTCAGTTCATTTATGGCTGGAATCAATATCTGTGGCCGTTGCTGGTTACGACACAGGAAGATATGTACCCGGTCGTGATGGGCATTAAACGCATGATCGCGGGCGGCGACGCGGCCAACGATTGGAATCTGATCATGGCGACGGCGATCCTTGCGATGCTGCCGCCCGCGTTCGTCGTATTGCTGATGCAAAAATGGTTCGTCAAAGGTCTAGTGGAGACAGAAAAATAATGGCCTCGATCGAATTCATTGACGTTCGCAAGAGCTACGGATCAATGCAGGTCGTGCATGGCATTAATGTCGGGGTGACCGACGGTGAGTTCGTTGTGCTCGTAGGCCCTTCGGGATGCGGCAAGTCGACCCTGCTGCGAATGGTCGCCGGTCTGGAAGAAATCAGCGCGGGCACGATCCGCATTGGCGACCGTGTCGTCAACGACCTCGAGCCGAAGGACCGCGACTGCGCCATGGTGTTCCAGAACTATGCGCTGTATCCGCACATGAGTGTGTACGACAACATGGCATATGGCTTGAAGATCCGCGGCCTCGCAAAGAGCGACATTGACAAGCGCGTCAACGACGCGGCCGCCATTCTCGAGCTGAGCAATTTCCTGCAGCGCAAGCCGCGCGCGTTGTCCGGCGGTCAGCGGCAACGCGTCGCAATGGGCCGCGCGATCGTGCGCGAGCCCGCGGTGTTCTTGTTCGACGAGCCGCTGTCGAATCTTGATGCGAAGCTGCGCGTGCAAACGCGACTGGAGATTCAGAAGCTGCACCGACGCCTGAAGACGACGAGCCTATACGTGACACATGATCAAGTCGAAGCGATGACCCTGGCGCAACGCATGATCGTGATGAATGCGGGCCGCGCCGAGCAAATCGGCACTCCCGACGATGTCTACTCACGTCCGGCCACCACCTTCGTCGCCAGCTTTATCGGGTCGCCGCCAATGAATCTTCTCGAAGGCCGAGTGGCAAGCGACGGCAACACTTTTGAGGCACACGAAACAACGATTGCGCTTCCCGCTCCGGCAAGCGCGCTCGCCGGACGAGAACTGGTTCTGGGGCTGCGGCCTGAGCACATGCGGCTCGGAGGCAACAATTTGTCGATGGAAGTCGAGACTGTCGAGATGCTCGGCGCCGAACATCTGATTCACGGCACCGTCGCCGGGCACGACACAATCGTGCGCACCGGACCCCACGACAATCCTGCACCCGGGTCCATCCTGCAGTTGGGATTAAAGGCCGGC
>DATLMT010000218.1:0-9551 GCA_035537135.1 Burkholderiaceae bacterium
AACTGTCAGGGTGCGGGCCGCATCAAGCAGAACAAGGTACTTGAAGTCAGCATTCCGGCCGGTATCGACGAAGGACAGCGCATTCGCTTGAGCGGCAAAGGCGAGCCGGGCATGAACGGCGGCCCGACGGGCGACCTGTATGTGGAGATTCACATCAAGCCGCATGAAACGTTTCAGCGGGATGGCGACGATCTGCATTGCGAGGTGCCGATCGGGTTCTCTGCCGCAGCGTTGGGCGGCGAAATCGAAGTGCCGACGCTTGGCGGCAAGGCGAGCATCAACGTCACCGAAGGTACGCAGACGGGTAAGACATTTCGCCTGCGCGGCAAAGGCATTAAAGGAGTTCGCGCGAGCTACCCGGGCGATCTGTATTGCCACATCGTCGTCGAAACCCCGGTCCGCCTGACTGACAGGCAGAAGAAACTTCTGCGCGAGTTCGATTCATCACTGAACGAGGGCGGAGAAAAGCACTCGCCGCGCTCCAAGAGCTTCGTCGACAAGATGAAGGGCTTCTTTACTGCCGAGTGATTCGCTGGGTTGCAAGCGTCCGTTATCATTTGCCTGGGGTGCGAGTCTTGTGCACTCCGAGGTTCGAGGTAGCGTTGGCCCAGTCTGCACGTCTTTCCAAAACTAGCGCTACGGCGCTTTTTCTCACCCTGACACTATCGGCGTGCGGTGGCTCGGACAGCCCTGCAGCGCCGGCAGTCGGTAGCCCTGCGCCCGCACCTGTTCCACCCCCGGCACCGGCTCCGCCGGCGGCGGCATCGTTAGCCTGTCCGCCTGCAGCGGGACGTGTTCTCACGGTCGGTTCAGGCAAGCAATACGCAACGATTCGTGAGGCTGCGGCTGCTTCTCAAAACGGCGACACGATTCATATCAGCGCGGGCGATTATCGCGGCGACGTCGCGACGTGGAATGCCAGCAACCTGACCCTCTGCGGGGTGGGTGGGCGAGCCAAGCTGTTCGCCGACGGGGTCCACGAGGGTGGCAAGGGCATCTGGGTCGTTCGCGGGAGCAACACCACGGTTCATAGCGTCGAGTTCCACGGCGCCAAGGTGCCCGATCAGAACGGCGCTGGCATCCGCCAAGAGGGGCCGACCCTGACGGTGCGTGATACCGGCTTTTACGACAACGAGAACGGCATTCTCAGCGACAACGGCACTAACTCCACGATCACGATCGAATACTCCGAGTTTGCACGCAACGGTTTTGGCGACGGTCAATCGCATAACATTTACATCGGGCAGATCGGTGTACTGAATGTGCGGTACAGCTTCTTCCATGAAGCGAAGGTGGGTCATAACCTTAAAACACGCGCGCGCGAGAACAACATCGAGAACAGCTATTTTGCGGATGGGACCACCGGAACGTCGAGCTATCTGCTGAACTTCGACAATGGCGGGCGCGCGTTGGTGCGCGGCAATCTACTGCACAAGGGTCCGAATGCTGATAACTCGATCCTGATTACCCACTACGCGAATATCTGGGGTGCCAGCTTCAACTCACTGACGCTCGAACACAACACGTTGGTATCGACCTACTCTGGCGGGAGCTTCATCAATATCAACACGGGGGCGGCGGTTACGCTGACAGCGAATATTTTTGCAGGTACTGGCAATCCGTCTCTGATCGGTGGCGCAACGGCAACCCAGTCGAACAATATCGTTACCACCGCGACGCAGATCCCCGGCGCTTCCAATGTTGCCGCTCCGAACTTCTGGCCTTCGGCAGCGCTGTTACCACAGTTGAATCTGGCAACGAGCGTGGTGCCTGGCTATAGCAGCGATTCGCCGCGTCCCTACGCCGCGCGTGCGATCACGGGCACTTCGCGCATGATCGGCGCGCTGCAGTCCTCGCCTTAGGCTTTTGCGAGAAGATTCGCAGGATTCAATTTACAAAATCATCTTGGCGCCCGCGATAACGAGTACTACCGCGAGTGCCTGCCGCATCGCGTTGTTGCCCAAGCGTCGCGATCCGTAGCTGGCGCCGATGAGCCCGCCCACGATGACGACCGCAACCCAATAGGGAAGAGCATCGGGCAGTGCAGGTTGTCTGCTAAGTAATCCGAGCAAGCCGGATACGGAGTTGATGAGTACAAACGCCGCAGTCGGCGCCGCGCTGTCGCGGACCGTAGCCCACCCTGCCAGAACTAGAAGGGGGCTCAAAAAAATTCCTCCGCCGACGCCCGTCAGCCCTGACAACAGTCCGATTGCGGCGCCAAGCACCAGCGCGAGCGCAATGGGCGGCGGACCTTTGATGGTGCGAGGTTCCTTGTCAGCGCCCAGTGTTTCGATAAAGAGCCGCACTGCCGAGAACATCAGCACGCTTCCCACCAGAATGCCAAACCAGAGAATCGGAAGCTGCATCCTGCCGCCCACGAATGCCATAGGCACCGCCGCAACGGCGAACGGCCAGAACAGTCGCCAATCAAATCCATTCGAGCGCGAAAATTTGTAGAGCGAGATCGACGCCACCGCGATATTCATCACGAGCGCCGTCGGCCGCATCACTGCCGGCACGATGCCAAACAGCGCCATCGCCGCCAAGTAACCCGAAGCGCCGCCGTGCCCAACCGACGAATACAGGATTGACGCTGCAAAAAAAAGCGTTCCCAGAAGGAACGCATGCTGTGCGTCAATCATTCGCAGCTAGCGAATCAAATACCCGGTGGGACGCCAGAGCCCGTCTTCGAATGCCAGCGTCAGCAATTCTTCGGCACCGTCTTTCATTTCGAAACTCGTACGGTATCGGACCGTGACGTACTGGCCGTCGGGGGCGCCGGGCAAAGAGGTCTTGTACGCGGCGACTTCAACCTTGCGCGATCTGACTGGCCCGAAGGATCCGCGGGTAGCCGGCAGAGAGTCGACCCACTGTTCGCGCGTGACGCGCTGGCGAAAGAGCTGCGCGCACTCCTCCCACGCCTTCGCGTACTCGCCACGGTCCAGCAGAACTAGCCACCTCTCGCCCGCGGTCTGCGCAGCAAGCTCTCTGAACGCAGTCGACGAATCCTCGGACGGCATCGTGACCGATGCGCCGGGACCGGATGGGGGCGGTAACTTCGGCTGCGCGCCGGCGGTTGCGCCGAAAATCGTTAGGAGAATCGTTAACAGACGTAGGGTCATAAGTTTCAAATTGCGAATCAGCTCGGTACGTAGGCCAAGCGAATGTAAATCGGCGCAAACGGCGCCGCCTGAGTGATATCGATCAGCGCTTCGCGCGCGAGTTCCAGTAGGGCCAGGAAATGCACGATCGCAACGGCACTGCCGCGCGCCGGGTCGAACAGGTCGCCGAACTCGACAAACTTGGCTTGCTGCAGCGTCTTCAGAATCGAGCTCATGTGCTCACGCACCGACAGTTCTTCGCGGTTGATGTGATGACGGGCGGTAAGCCTGGCGCGCTGAACCACCTCAGCCCACGCATCGCGCAGATCGGTCGCGTTGACTTCGGGAAAGCGCTTTTCCAGTGATTGCTCGATCACCACAGCCGCGCACAGAAAATCGCGTCCGGCGCGCGGTAGCTCGTCGAGTCGCTGCGCAGCGAGCTTGATGCGCTCGTACTCGAGCAACCGGCGCACGAGCTCGGCACGCGGATCCTCTGTTTCATCGCCTTGATCGGCCTTGCGCGGCGGCAACAACATGCGCGACTTGATTTCGATCAGCAGCGCTGCCATCAGCAGATATTCGGCTGCCAGCTCCAAATTCTTGGCGCGTATCTGGTCGATGTACGTCAGATACTGCAGCGTCAGCGGCGCCATCGGGATATCGAGCACGTTGAAGTGCTGCTTGCGAATCAGATACAGCAGCAGATCGAGCGGACCTTCGAACGCCTCGAGAAAAACTTCGAGCGCATCGGGCGGAATGTATAAGTCGTCGGGCAGCCGAAACAGCGGCTCGCCGTAGAGACGGGCCAGCGCGACGGTGTCGAGCGCGCGGTGTCGGCGATCCGGCGTGCCACCGTTCGCGGCGGGGTCAAAGCTCGCCACGGCATCCGTGTCGAACAAATCGGAGGCGCCGGGATTCAACTATTTCGCCTTGGGCAGCTTCGATCCGTAGACATAGGCCGGCTGCGGAACATCCGACGCTTCGTAGCGCTTGTAAAGATCGGCGTCAATGTTTTTGTCCCAGAAAATGGCGCGGCCTTCACGCTGGCCGCGCTCGATGTCGGGGTTCTTCTGCTTCAGCTCACGCAGAAATCGCGTGATATCGGATTCGTAACCGCTGGGCATGGTGCACCTGGAATGTGTTCTTGCGGATTTTAGGCGTTTGCCAGCATTGCGTTGGCGCGCGCTAGCGCAGCCTGCATATCGGCGACGACGTTCTCAGCGCCGAGGCGATCGATGAAGCCCGAGCGCGTCAGCATCGAAGATGGCTGCTCGTGCGGTCCCGACAGAATCAACGTGCCTCCGCGCCTGGCAAGCTGCCTGCGCAGCGTGTCCAATGCATCAATGCCGGTCGTATCGAGCGAGATCAGCAGCGCAAGGTCGAACACGATGACGCGCGGCGCCTGCACGCCGGCGTACCGCGACGGATCGGTGATCGCCTCCAGCTTCGACACGGCGCCGAAGAACAGCGAGCCGAACAGTCGATACGCCTCGACGCCACGCTGCGCATCGGACGGTGCGAGCAAAATGGGCTCGATACGGGTGATCTGCGAGATGCGGTAAATGAAGAACAGGCTGGCGAGTCTCAGCCCGACTTCGACCGCCACCGTGATGTCGAAGATCACGGTGAGGAAAAACGTCGCCAGCAGAATCGTCCGGTAGGTGACCGGAAAATTTTTAAGCCGCGCGAACTCGCGCCACTCGCCCATGTTCCACGCCACCAGCATCAGGATGGCGGCGAGCACCGCGAGTGGAACGTTTGAGGCAAGCGGTGCGGCGATCAACACGATCGCAAGCAGCGTTAGCGCGTGCACGATTCCCGCGATGGGGCTCACTGCGCCGCTTTTCACATTCGTCACCGTACGCGCTATGGTGCCGGTGGCCGGGATGCCACCGAAAAGTGGCGTGACGAAGTTGGCGACGCCCTGCGCCATTAGTTCCTGGTTGGGATCATGCCGATCGTCGATCAGCTTGTCGGCAATGCGCGCGCACAGCAGAGACTCGACCGCCCCGAGCAGCGCAATCGTTAGCGTTGGTGCGACCAGCTGTTTGACGAGTTCCCACGAAAAAGCCGGCAGCTGGAACGACGGAAGTTGCTGTGGAATTCCGCCGAACTTGCTGCCGATCGTGTCTACCTGAAGATCGAACAGCGCCACGGCTGCGGTCGCGAACAGCAGCGCGACGATTGTTGCCGGCACATGCCTGACAAAGCGCTGTCCCCGAGTGACCGCCGGCGCAGAAATTCGAGGCCAGAAAACCATCAAGGCGAGCGATGCTGCAGCGATCGCGACAGCATGGAAATTGATCGTGCCAAGCGAGCGCCCGACCAACTGCGCCTGTTGAAAAAAATCTGCAGGCATGCGGTCGACCGAAAGTCCGAGAAAGTCTTTTAACTGCGACATAATGATCAGGACTGCGATGCCGTTGGTGAAGCCGATGACGATCGACACCGGAATGAAGCGCACCATGTAGCCCAGCCGCGTCAGCCCCATCGCGAAGAGCAACACGCCCGCGCACATCGTCGAGATCAGCAGGTTGGCGAAGCCGTACTTCGCAATGATTCCGTAAATGATGACGACGAAGGCGCCCGCGGGTCCGCCAATCTGCACGCGCGACCCGCCTAGCGCGGAAATCAGAAATCCGGCGATGATCGCAGTGAACAGCCCCTGCTCGGGTTTGGCACCGCTTGCGATGCCAAACGCCATCGCCAGTGGCAGCGCGACAATGCCGACCGTCACGCCGGCCGACACATCTTTGACGAAGCGCGCGCGGTCGTAGTCGCGCAGCGAGTTGATCAGATACGGACGGAACGGCGCGAGCTGCAAGCGCGCTAGTCGGGCGCGCCATTGAGCAAACCACGCTTCCGCGGCTGCCATTGGGCGCCGCTACTTGGCTCGCATACCCGGCAGCGCACCCGGATGCGGATCGAGCAAGTAAATCCCCGGATGCTGCTTCTCGTCCGAGTGGCTCGCGGCGAGCACCATTCCTTCGCTCACGCCAAACTTCATCTTGCGCGGGGCAAGATTTGCCACCAACACGGTGAGCCTGCCGATCAGTTCTTCGGGCCTGTAGGCAGACTTGATACCCGACAACACGTTGCGATGGCGGCCTTCACCGGCGTCGAGCGTCAGCCGCAACAGCTTGTCCGAGCCTTCGACGTGCTCGGCATTGACGATCTTCGCGATGCGCAAGTCGATCTTCGCGAAGTCGTCGATCGTGATGGCGCCAGCGATCGCGACCCCGCCGGGTGGCGCGGCTTCTGCTGGCGCAGCGGTCGTTTCAAAGAGGGCGTCGAGCTGCTTCGGTTCCACTCGAGTCATCAGATGTTTGTAACGATTGATCTGGCGCGGCAGCGATTCGGCGTCGGCCCAGAGGAAGTCGCGGTCCATATTGAAGAACTCATGCGCGATCCGTTTCGCCGCGGCGGGCAAGATCGGAGCGAGGCAAACCGAAAGCAGCTTGAATCCATGCAGTGCGCTCGAGCAGATGTGCTGCAACTCGCCATGGCGGCCGGGGTCCTTGGCGAGCTTCCACGGCTCGGCGGCATCGAATGCTTCGTTGATGCGATCCGCGGCGCCCATTACGTCGCGCAACGCTTTGCCGAACTCGCGCGCGTTTAGAGAGTCGGCAGCCAGCGCCGAGGTCGCGAGGGCCGCATGGACAAGTGCCTGCTCGTCCTTGTATGCCAGGCGCCCGTCGAAGTACTTGCTGATGAAATTGGCAGCGCGGCTGGCGATGTTGATGTACTTACCGATCAAGTCGCTGTTCACGCGCTGCAGAAAATCATCCGGAACAAAGTCAATGTCTTCGACATGCCCATTTAGCTTCGCCGCGACGTAATAGCGAAACCACTCCGGGTTCATGCCGACTTCAAGATAGCGGAGCGGATCGATGCTGATGCCGCGGCTTTTGCTCAACTTCTCCGCGTTGAGCGTCAGGAAGCCGTGCACGTAGATCAAGTCGGGCACTTTACGACCGGAAAACTTAAGCATCGCCGGCCAGAACAACGTGTGAAAATAAATGATGTCTTTGCCGATGAAGTGAATCTGCTCGACGTCGTCGGCGGTCATGAACTCGTCGAAACTGTGCGGCTCGCCGTTCGCGCGCGCCTTGCCCTGATCGAAATATGCTTTGAGTGAGGCCAGGTAGCCAATCGGCGCATCGAGCCAGACATAGAAGTACTTGCCCGGCGCGTCTGGAATCGGAATGCCGAAGTACGGCGCATCGCGTGAAATATCCCAATCCGCCAGGCCCTTGCCCTCGGCGCCCAGCCACTCCTGAGTTTTCGCATAGACCTCAGGTTGTAACCGCGGCTCCCCGCTGCGAGCCCGCTGCATCGTCCATTCACGCAGGAACTCGACACATCGCGGATCCGACAGACGAAAGAAAAAGTGCTCTGACGATTTGAGCTCGGGCCGCGCACCGGTCAACACCGAATACGGATCGATCAGATCGGTCGGCGCGTAGGTCGAGCCGCATACTTCGCAGTTGTCGCCGTACTGATCCTTTGCGCCACACACCGGGCACGTGCCCTTGATGTAGCGGTCTGGCAGGAACATGCTTTTGACGGGATCGAAGAACTGCTCGATCGTTCTCGTCGCAATGAAACCGCTGGCTTTCAGTGCCGAGTAAATCGATTGCGACAGCTCGACATTCTCCGGAGAATCGGTCGTGTGCCAGTGATCGAAAGCGATGTTGAAGCCGTCGAGATACTGCTGGCGTGCTCCGCGCAACTCGTCGATAAACTGGCGCGGCGCTTTGCCCGCGTTCTCTGCCGCAATCATGATCGGAGCGCCGTGCGCGTCTTCGGCGCACACGAAGTGCACGTCGTTGCCGCGCATCTTTTGAAATCGCACCCAGATGTCGGCCTGGATGTACTCCATGATGTGGCCGATATGCGGGCGGCCGTTCGCGTACGGCAGCGCAGTGGTGACGAACAGGCGTCGCTTCATAGAGCGCGGCATTGTAAGTGCCGCATACCGCCTCGCGTAGGATTCCACGACGTCGGCTGCTCTCACCCGTCGAAGTTGCAGGCGGCTGCTAATAGCCACTCTCGGAGCCCAGCATGAAGCGTCCTACGCGGCAACGCCGCCGCAGTCTCGAAAGAGAAATCATCGTCGCCGTGATCGTTCTCTATCTGATGATCACCGGTGTGATGATCGCCGTGCATTACGCGCAGCCCTCGGGTCAGCAGACAGCTACGTCGTCGAGCTCGCCCTCTCACGGCGCGCGAACTTCTCCGCAGCCTGGCGGCAAGAACTAGGAGACTTGAGATGATCCGTACAGTGTTCAAGACCGGCGGGCAACTGTCCCATGTCGACAATCTGCCGCCGCCCGAACACGATTCCGAAGTGCTGTGGCTCGAAGTCAATGCGCCAACTGCTGAAGAAGCGGATGGCTTGCGCAATCGTTTCGGAATCGAGACGCGGGTGCAGCCCGGCAACGTCGTCGAGGATGGCGATTTGCTTTACTTGCGGTCGCAGCTTGTGGGTCTCGGTGACAACGGCGATCCGCATTTCGCGAGCGTGACGTTCGTCCTGGCGGACCGCTTGATCGCGACGATAAGCGACGATGCCCAGTTCAGACCCTTCGGCGCAGTGTTACAGCGTTGCAGGCGAAAGCCCAGCAACGCAGAGAGCCCGAAGGCGCTGCTGCGGCTGCTTTTGCAAACAGCGAACGATAGTGCGGCCGCGGTCATTGATCATGTCGCGGATGCACTGGTGCAGACCACAGTTGAGATTTCCGAAGTCTCCGACGGCTACGATGAGCACGGCCACGAGCTCGGCGTCAGCGATCTCAGCGGAACGATGCGTCGTCTGAATGAGAAGGAAGAGCTGATCCTGCACTGCGTCGAGGCGCAGCTGACACTTGGTCGAACGGTGCGCTATCTGGGGGACGAAGTCGATAACCGCACCGAGCAGGATCTGCAGGTGCTTGTTAACGAGCTTGCGGGTGACGTCGCCGGCACCAAGGAACATGCCGCTTTCCAGCACGAAAAGGTGCGATATCTGCAGACGGCGGTCACTAACATTCTGAACATCAAGCAGAACGAGATCATCAAGGTGTTTACGATCGTGACAGCGGTGTTTTTGCCTCCGACGCTGATCGGCACTTTGTATGGCATGAATTTCGCGGTGATGCCGGAGCTGTCGTGGCAGCATGGCTTCATCTACTCGATGTGCCTGACGCTGGGAGCAGCGATTCTTCCGCTGTGGTACATCAAGCGCCGTGGCTGGCTGCGTTAATTAGTGCGGAGCGAGCATACTCGTACCTATGAGCATCACCGTCGAAAGAGCGCAAGCAGCGCTGCAAAATGTCGTTGACCCCAATACCGGCAAGGACCTGATGTCGTCGCGCGCGGCGCGCAATGTGCGCGTCGATGGCGGCGACGTCAGTGTCGATGTCGAGCTCGGCTATCCGGCGGCAAGCCAAGTCGAGCCGATTCGGCGCA
>DATLMT010000219.1:0-8776 GCA_035537135.1 Burkholderiaceae bacterium
CAACGGAAAGCGAAACATCCTCGAGCGCAACGAAGCTGCCATAAGCCTTGTCGACGCCGACAGTCTCGATTAATGCCGTCATTGGCTGCGCTTCACCTTAGACCACAGATCCTGCACAACGCCCATCACGCCGCGCGGAAACAGGATCACGATCAACGCTAGTGTCAGACCGAGAAAAAATCGCCAGTATTGAGTCAGCGACATCAGCTCGGATTTCAGGAAGATGAAAACGAACGCGCCCACCAGCGGACCGAAAAAATTGGCGAATCCCCCGAGCACCGTCATGAACACCAGCTCGCCGGAATGTGTCCAATACGCGGTCTCCGGGTCCGCCTGTCCGGTGTTGATCGCGAGAATTACACCGCCCAGTGCGCAGTAAAAAGCCGAAATCAAAAACGCAGCGAGCCGAAACACGCGCACGCGCACGCCGAGATACTCGGCCTTGCGAGGATTTTCTCGAATCGCCGCCAAATGCAACCCAAACGGCGAATGAACGATGCGCCACATCACAAACCCGAGCCCGACAAGCAGCACGAGGCAGTAGTAATAAAACGGCCCAATCAGAAACGCCGTCTTGTCGAGCTCGTCGAATTCGTTTCCAAGCAACGCCGGGCGCAACACGCGGATGCCGGTATCGCCGCCGGTGATGTCGTAAAACTTAAACAGGAACGAGTGAAACAGCATGCCGAACGCGAGCGTCAGGATGCCGAAGAAAATCCGCACGTAGCGCACGGCAAGTAAGCCGACCGGAATCGCCACCCCAACGGCAGCCAATCCCGACACTAGAAGAATCACTTCGAAGCTCTTGATGCCGAGCTTGCTGCTCAACACCGCCGCGCCATACGCTCCCAGCGCAACGAACAGCGCATGACCGAACGACAGCAGACCCGTATAACCGAACAGCAGGTTGAATCCAAGCAGCGCAATTGCGTATGCAAATGCGGGCAACACCAGCGTCACGTAGTACGGTTGCGCGACACTCGGTAACAGCGCCAACACAATCAGTGCTGCCATTACGATCACTAGAAGCGCAGTGTGACGGCGCACGTTTGCAGCAGATACCTTTCTGCCCGCTCCGGCGCTGACCTCTGTTGCACTCATTCGATCGGCTTCCCGAACAAGCCTGCCGGGCGCGCGATCAGAACAACAATCACGACAAGATAGATCGCAAGAATCTCAAGTTCAGCATAGAACGTGATCGCCGCAGCGCGCATCAGGCCGACGATCAGCGCGCCTACCAGCGCGCCGCGCATACTGCCAAGGCCGCCGATCACCACGACTGCAAATGCTTCCACAACGAGCTCGACCGGCATGTCGAGCGATGCCGCCGCGGTGGGCACCACGAGCGCTCCACCCACGGTGCCAAGCACTGTGCCCAGCGTGAACACGCTGGTGTACATCCAGCGTACGTTGACGCCGAGCGCCTGGCTCATCTCGCGGTTCTCGGCAGTAGCCCGCAGGATGCGGCCGAAGCGCGTGCGCTGCAGAAACGCACCGATTCCGACTGCGATCAGAATGCTCGCTGCAATCACCAGCAGGTTGTAGGTGGACACCGAGAACGCGTCGATGGATAAGCGCCCGTACTCAGTGGCGAGGTTGCCAAGCTGCTGCGGATTCGGACCCCAAAAAAACCGCAGCACGTCCTGAAACATCAGCACCAGTGCGAACGTCAGCAGCAACTGAAACGCTTCGTCGCGCGCGTAAATGGTTCGCAGCAGCGCTTCGATTGCAGGTCCGATCGCGCCGAGCACGATGCCCGACACGACCAGCACCGGCAGAAACATCCACGGCGGCAGTCCCGCCGCGAGTGCCCAATTGACACTCGTGATGCCAAAGTACGCACCGAGCGCGTAAAAAGAGCCGCACGCGAGATTGACAATTTTTTGCACACCGAAGACGAGCTGCAACCCGGCGGCGACCAAAAAAAGAACGGCGGCATGAAAAACGCCGCCGAGCAGAATGTCAAAGAAGGAAGTCAACGTCGGCTCAGAGCTTTATCTGCGCCGTTTCTATCCACTTCCAGAAGTCAGTGCCGGTGGGTTTTTGCAGCTGATCGGAATACATGCGGTCCACTTGGCCCAGTGTTGCGAAGTCATAGCGGTTCTTATGCGTCGTCAGACCCTGGTAAAAAGTCTGCTCGGCAATATGGTCCTTGCGCATGTGGCCCGGGCCACCGAGCGACTCGATTTTGACGCCTTCCATTGAGCTGATCACGTCTTCCTTTGAGGGCCACGCATTCTTTGCCTTGTAGGCGGCCTCGACACCGGCCTTGTAGATCTGCATCGCGAAATACGCGCGGTCAGCCTCCCAGTGCGGGTAGTCCTTGTACTTGTCCTCGTATTCCTTGACGAACAATCGCTGCAGCGGACTTGCATTCTCGCTGGCAAAGTAGAGCGTGTTGTGACCGAAGATCATGCCTTCCGGCGTAAATTGCTTCTTCAGCAGCGTGTGCTGGAACCCGGCGCCCGGAAACACAAATTTGGTCTTGCCGTCCATCAACCCGGCCCCGTGAGCCGTGCGCATGAAGATCGGCAAGTCGGCAAAGAGCAGCGAAGAGAACACTAAGTCGGGCTTCGCTGCCTTCAAAGCGGCGACGTGGGTTGTCAGATCGAGCGTTCCGACTTTCGGCCATTGTTCTGCAACCACCTTGGCGTCGACATTGAATTTTTTCAGCAGCGCCTGAAACGCCGCCATGTTGTTGCGCCCGTATGAGTAATCGGGATTGATGCCGGCGACAGTTGCGAACTGCCCTTTCCAGTATTTGATCGCCAGAAGCGATGCCATCACAGCTTCGCATTCGTTGTCGGTGCTGCGGAACACGTAGCGCGGCTTCGGCATCGTTTCCTTGACGCCATCCTGCGTGGTGCCGTCCCAGAAAACCAGCAGCGCCTTCATCTCTTCGGCCACCGCCCCCATCGCCAGACTTACGCCGGACGACACAATGCCCTGCACGCAATCGACCTTATCCTGCAGCACCAGCTTCCGCAGACGCTCGATGGAATCCTTCGGGTTGGTTTCCTCTTCGACAATCAGCTCGACCTTGCGGCCGGCGATTCCGCCCGAGGCATTAATGCGCTCGACGGCGAACTGCGTACCGCGCAGCCCGCATTCGCCGATGGTGCCGACGATGCCGGATTTCGGCGCAATGATGCCGACCCGCACCGGCGCATTTTGCGCAATGGCGGGAAAGCTCAGCATCGGTTGCGCCGCGACCGTTGCGCCGGCGCCTCCGATGGCCTTCAGTAGCATTCTGCGTTTGTTCTGCATGACTGTCTCCTGTTGTAATTAAAGCGAATGCGAACGCTATATGTCGGTTCGCTCCGCGTCGATTGTCTTGCGCTCAACCATGTTGAACCGGCCATCGTAGATCGGCCGCCCACCCGTCGTTGGGCCCGGGTACTGAACGAACAGCATCTCACCGCCGGTTTCAGTCGAAAGTTCGTCCTCGTAGTGTGGGTCCGGGTAGAACACCATCGTTCCAGGGCCGTAGAGCTTTCCGCCTATCCGGAATTCGCCTGAGAGTATGTACCAGACCTGCGCAAACTCGTGGTGATGCAGCGGGTGATGGCCACCGGCCTCGTAACGAACGATGCCCGCGTTGGGCTCGGTCGGCCGCTCGGGCCGCGGGTGAAATAGCATCTTCCCGGTCTGACCCGGCCAGCGAATGGTTTCCCATTCGCGCTCGTCGCGGTGCACGTATTCGGCCGGTTGATGCTTGCGCTCTCCTCGTTCTGCGCCGACTTGTTCGGCGACGGCATGCGGGGTCATAAGGCTCCGTTCGAAAATTGGCGGGATCTAGTTTATTGCGGGTTCACCGTAGCGCGTGTGAACTGTTCAATCACGTCCAGCAATCTATCGCTCGCATTTGCTGCGCGCTCTTCGTCTTTATCCGCGATCGCACGCGCGATGTCCGCGTGCAGCTTGGCAGTGAGCGGCATATCAGCCGCCTGCTTGTAATGGATGTACCAGAATCGGCGCGACAGTCCGTGCATCAGGCTCATCGCGCCTGCCGCGAACTCGTTATGCGAGGCATTCGAGCACAGTAAATTGAACTGGCGATCGGTGCGCATGAAGGTCACGTCGTCGTTCGCACGGGCCGATTTCTCGAAGTCGCGCGCGAGCTCGCGGAAGCGCGCGCGCTGCTCGTCAGTCGCACGCCGGGCAGCGGTGCGCGCGATCAGCCGCTCGATCTCGCGCCGCGCTTCGTGCAGGCGCAACTGGCGGCCGACGTTGATCTCCGACACCATCACTCCGCGCCGCGGGAGGATGATGACCAAACGCTCGCGTGCGAGCCGCTGCAACGCTTCACGGATCGGCGTGCGGCCGATTCCCAGATGCCCGGACAACTCGGCCTCGGATACCGCAGCGCCGGGCGCGAGCTGCAGCGTCACAATCATCTCTTCAAGCTCGGCATAAGCGCGATCGGTCAAACTTTGCGGCGAGGCAATAGGTGCGACTTCCTGCGGACTCGCACGCCTCATTGATGCTTGCGCTTCTCGACCATGGACACAAACTTTTCGTATTCCTTTTCGTCTACGCCATAGCTGTGGTCGTCGTCAGGGAATGTGCCCGCCTTTACCTCGGAGATGTATTGCGAAATACCCTTTAACGCGACCTCGGTCAGGTTGGAATAGCGCTTCGTGAACTTTGGTTTGAAGTCGGTGAACACGCCGAGCAGGTCGTAGCACAACAGAATTTGGCCGTCCGTGCCAACGCCAGCTCCAATTCCGATCGTTGGAATCTCTAACTGCTTCGAGATGACCGCCGCGATCTTCGCCGGCACCGCTTCAAACTCAAGCATGAAGCAGCCGGCGTCCTGGATCGCCAACGCGTCTTCCAAAATCTTCATCGCAGTGTCAGCAGTCTTGCCTTGGATCTTGAAGCCGCCGAACATCGCGACCGTGTGCGGAGTCATGCCGATGTGCGACGCAGTCGGAATTCCTGCATCAACCATCGCCTTTAAAATGGTGGCTTGCGACTTGCCACCCTGGGGCTTGACCGCATCGCACGCGCCGTCCTGCATGAAGCGCGTTGCATTGGTCAGCGCCCGCTCGATCGTGTTATAGCTCTGATAAGGCATACAACCGAGCACGAACGTGTTTGGCGCGCCCCGGCGTACGGCCTGCGCATGCAGCGCCATCATGTCCATTGTTGCCGGGATCGTGCTCGAGTGCCCGTGCGCGATCATCGCGAGGCTGTCGCCGAGCACGGCAACGTCAACACCAGCCATCTCGGCCCATTTCGCCGATGTGTAATCGGGCACCGACATGTAAACCATTTTCTCGCCCGAAGTCTTCGAGTCGCGGATCTCTTGCAGCGTGCGCTTCTTGCGCGCAGGCGCCGCGACGGGTTGCTTCGATGTGCTTGCAGCGGCTTCGGCCACGCTTCCCCCAGTCGAGTGAATTAACAGCGGCATTTGACACACCACTGATCGACAACTAATATATCAGCCTTCAACGCATGCGGCAACGAGGTTTTTGATGATGACGGAACGGCAGCGCAGATTTCGCGAGCAGTACAAAGCGGCGATCAGCCGTTGGTACAGCGGTCTGGTGCACATTGGCGTGATGTATGCCGCGGGAATTGCGGGCGTCTGGTATTGCGTCACCCAGTTAAACAACGCGCGCTGGGAGTGGCTTCTGCTGATTCCAGTCCTGATCGGCGGCAACTTTGTCGAGTGGAGCATGCATAAGTTCGTGATGCATCGGCTGATCGACGTTTTTGCGCTGCGCGCGATCTACGACCGACATACGCGCCAGCACCACCAGTACTTTACCGACAACGATGCAACGATCGACACCATTCGCGAGTTCCGTATCGTGTTCTTTCCGTGGCGCGTGCTGATCGTGCTGGCGGTGTTCGGGCTTTTGTTCGGCTGGATCGCCAGCGTGCTGATTAATCCGAATGCCGGTTATATCGTGTTCATCGGGATGATTGGCCATTACATGGTGTACGAGACTTTTCACTTTTGCTGCCACGTGCGCGACAACTGGTTTGTCCGCAACATGCCCTTGGTCAACACGATAAGGCGGCACCACACGGCCCATCACAACATGGGAATCATGATGCACGTGAACATGAACCTCACGTTCCCTATTGCCGACTGGTTTTTGAACACGAGTGACCTGAAGCGCGGGCTACTCGGTCACCTGTTTAATGGCTTCAGCGAGGCGCACGTCAAGCCGGAGCTGAAGCCGGTGATCGCGCGCTATCGCACCTCCGAGACCCAGGAAAAGCGCGTCACACTTGACGGTCCCGAGCTAAGCGAAGACGAACTTCGGACATTGGCGAGCGCTGGCGGCCACGTTTGACGCTGACCCTATAGCGTGAACGAGCGAGACGAGAGGATGAAAAGCTAAGGAAGTCCGAGGCTTTTGCCGATCAATTCGCGATCATTTCGGTTAAATTCCAAGGCTCGCCGCGCCTGCGGCGACGAGCCTAACCGAGAACCCCGTTGGCGACCCAAGTAGCAAAGGAAACGGCCAAAGTCGTCACGCCCGCCCCGGCGTCCGGCACTCCTAAACCTCGCGTATTGATCTGCGACGATTCGCGCATCGTGCGCGCGTCGATCGGCCAGCATTTGCGCGACCGCTTCGAGCTGCGCGAGGTTACCGACGGGGAAGCCGCCTGGCAGGCCATCCTGCTCGACTCGTCGATTCGCGTCGTGATCAGCGATCTGACGATGCCGAAAGTGGACGGGTTCGAGCTGCTCAATCGCGTGCGCTCGTCGAAAGTGCAGCGCATTCGCGAATTACCGATGGTCATCATCTCCGGTGAAGATGAGGCTGGCGAGCGCGACCGTGCTGCTTCGCTGGGCGCGACGGATTTTATTCAGAAAGGCGTCGGCGCCGCTGAACTGCTGGCGCGCATGGAAGTTCTGGTGCGCCTTTCGACTACACGAGAGATGCTGGCGGAAAGCCAGGCCACGCTGGAGTCTGCGCGCACGGTCGATTCGGACACGGAGCTGCTGAACCAGCCTTTTTTCGACAAGCAGGTCGAAAAACTGATTTCGTTCGCGCGCCGCAACTTGTCGGACGTGGCATTGATTTGCATCCGCGTCGAGCTGTCGATGCCACAAAACGAGTCTTGGGAAGGGGAGACCGATCAGCGCATCAAGCTAGTTGGACGAGCGCTTGCCGCATCGATCCGTCTCGAAGACCTCGGCACGCGCACCGACCGCATGGAATTTTGCGTTGCCACACCTTCGAGCGGCCTGTCCGGCGTGTTGCGCTTTGCCGCCCGGCTGCGCAAGGTGCTGGAGAATATCGAGGCGGCCGGACCCGGGGTCGAAGTCTGGACGTGCATCGGGCTGTCGACGCTATCTGAAGAGCTGCGGCGCAGCGCCGAGGAGCTGCGCACGCTAGCCCAGAAGCGCGCCGTTCAGGCGCAGCAGAATCGCTCACGCCGGATCATTCTTGGGACTTCCGACGGTGCGGCGCCGGGAGCCATCGATGCGAAGTCCGAAGACGGGTCGATGGACATTAACCTCGCGCTGGCGCTGATTCGCGCCGGACGCGCTGCCGAAGTGGTGCCTCATCTGCCAAGATTGCTTGAGCAGGTGGCACCGCTCCTAAAGCTGGTGCGACAACAAAAGGAATTGCAGCAGCCGGCTGACGGAGGATTGCATGACGACGTACAAGGAGTACCACGCAAGGTCACTTCGTGATCCTGCGGGCTTCTGGGGCGACCAAGCGCGCCTGATTGACTGGCGCCAGCCGGTTTCGAAGGTTCTCGATTATTCGAATCCGCCCTTCGCCAAGTGGTTCGTCGGCGGCACCACCAACCTGTGTCATAACGCAGTTGATCGGCATCTTCCGGCGCGCGGCGATCAATCTGCCCTGATCTACGTCTCCACCGAAACCGGCGACGAAAAAAGCTACAGCTACCGCCAGCTGTACCGCGAAGTCAATCGGATGTCCGGAATTTTGAAGTCTCTCGGGGTCGCCCGCGGCGATCGCGTCCTGATTTACCTGCCGATGATTCCGGAAGCGACATTCGCGATGCTGGCGTGTGCACGCATCGGCGCGATTCATTCGGTGGTCTTCGGCGGTTTCGCATCGGTCAGCCTGGCAAGTCGCATCGATGACGCGCAGCCGAAGCTGATTATCTCAGCCGATGCGGGCTCGCGGGCGGGAAAACCGATCCCTTACAAACACTTGGTCGACGAAGCGATCGCATTAGCGCAGCATCCACCGCCGAGAGTGCTGCTGATCAATCGCAAGCTCGCAGACATGAAGCGCGTTGCAGGCCGCGATGTCGACTACGCACCTCTGCGCGCGGAGCATATGAATGACGAGGTGCCGTGTGAATGGCTCGAGTCGTCAGAACCGAGCTACATCCTGTACACGTCGGGAACGACCGGCAAGCCGAAGGGAGTGCAACGCGATACAGGTGGCTACGCGGTCGCGCTTGCTGCCTCGATGCGCGACATTTTCTGCAGCGCCCCGGGCGAGACTTATTTTTCGACCAGCGACATCGGTTGGGTCGTCGGCCATTCGTACATTGTCTACGGGCCGCTGATCAACGGCATGGCGACGGTGATGTACGAAGGCCTGCCGATCCGGCCGGACGGCGGTATTTGGTGGAGCCTCGTCGAAAAGTACAAAGTCAACGTGATGTTTTCGTCGCCAACCGCAATTCGCGTATTGAAGAAGCAGGAACCGGCGCTGCTAAAGAAATACGATCTGTCGAGTTTGCGTTTGCTGTTTCTCGCCGGAGAGCCGCTCGATGAGACGACCGCGCGCTGGATCGCTGACGGTATCGGCAAACCCGTTAT
>DATLMT010000220.1:0-3169 GCA_035537135.1 Burkholderiaceae bacterium
GGCCGACACGGCAATCACGCCTTTATCGCGCTGCTGCTGTGAAAGCAGCGTCAGCTTGTTCAGCGCGCCACGCTCCTTGAATGACGATGTGAACTGCAGATTCTCGAACTTGAGATAAACCTCCGCGCCGGTGATCTGGGACAGCGTTTGCGAGTGCAGACACGGTGTCGTCTCGACATGGCCCGCAATCCGTGCCTGCGCGGCGACGACATCGTCGAAGGTGATTGCGATTTTGTTCAAGTTCGCTGCGCGGGCTACCGCTGCGTTGGACCCTGTGCGCAACGATTGTACGAGAGCGATATGCCCGGACTCGCGCTCCGTAGAATCGCCGCATGCTTTCGGTCGAAGGTCTGGTCAAGCGCTTTGGCGCGCGCACGGTGCTTGACGGTGTCGGCCTTCAAGTTGCTGCTGGCGAGTACGTTGCGATCGTCGGGGAGTCTGGATCAGGCAAATCGACGTTGCTGAACGTGATCGCAGGCCTCGATCAGCCGGACACCGGGAGCGTCGTCGTCGCGGGCGCCAACCTCGCTGCGATGGATGATGAGCAGCGCACGCTGACACGGCGTGCAAAGCTGGGCTTCGTATTTCAGTCATTTCACATCCTGCCGCACCTTACGGTCGGGCAAAACGTGGAGCTTCCGCTGGTGCTGTTGCGGACGTCGCCTGATGCACGCTCGGCCCGCGTCGCAGAACTGCTTACGGCGGTCGGCCTTGGCGACCGCGCAGCGAGCATGCCACGCGAGCTTTCCGGGGGGGAACTGCAGCGCGTGGCGGTCGCTCGCGCGTTGGTACACCGGCCTGCGCTGATTCTGGCCGACGAGCCCACAGGCAACCTGGACCCCGACACCGCGCTAACGGTGTTGACGCTGATTGGGCACGAGATCCGCGCACGCGGCGCAGCAGGCATTCTTGTAACTCACTCGGCGGTGGCCGCCCAGACGGCAGACCGGGTCGTGCTGCTCGATCATGGCCGGCTGCGGCCAGCATGAAATGAGTGCATGCGCGAAGTCTGCATACGGCTGGCTCGCCTGGCACTTCATTGCGGGCTACGCACGTCAACACCCGCTGCGCACGCTCGTGCAAGTCAGCGCCATCGCAATTGGCGTGGCGCTCGGCTATGCCGTTCAGTTGATCAACACATCGGCGTTGATTGAATTCTCGTCGGCGGTACGTGCTACCACCGGGCAGGCTGATGCTGCAGTCATCGGTCCGCCTGAAGGATTTGACGAACGCATCCTCGAGCGCGTAATCGCCGATCGAGCAGTCGAGCTTGCAAGCCCGCGTCTGAGTGTCTCTGCCGCTGTGCTGGACACTAGCTCTTTGAAGGCGCCGGTGCTGACAATCGTGGGGATCGATGCGTTTCGCGCCGCGGCACTGTCGTCTGCTTTGGTTCCACAACCGCCGCCCGATAGTTCACGGTTTGCTCTGCTCGAAGACGGAATCTTCCTTTCTCCCGCAGCCTTGCAGAAGTTCGCACTGAATACAGGCGGTGTACTGCGGGTGCAAGTGGCAGACCGCATCGTTGCGCTGAAGATTGCAGGTACTGTTCCCGGGGCGGGAGCCGGCCAGCTTCTCGGCGTGATGGACATCGGGTTTGCGCAATCGCATTTGAATCGGCTCGGCACGCTGACCGCAATCGATTTGAAGCTCGTTCCCGGCACCAACCCTGCGGCGCTCGAGCGAGCCTTCCGATTGCCACCCGGTGTTGCGCTGACCAGCACTGACACCGAGGCCACTCGCGTTTCGAATCTTTCGCGCGCCTATCGAGTCAACCTGAATGTGCTCGCGTTGGTCGCGCTGTTCACCGGCGCCTTTCTCGTACTCTCGCTACAGGCTCAGGCCACGGTTGCCCGCCGTTCACAACTGGCGTTCCTGCGCGTGACGGGCGTTACCGCGCGGCAAGTTCAGTTGCTGCTCGTCGGAGAAGGATGCTTGGTGGGAGCGATAGGCAGTGCGCTCGGCCTGGCTTTGGGCGCCGCGCTTGCGACACTGAGTCTGCGATTTCTTGGCGGCGATCTTGGCGGGGGATTTTTCGCGGGCACCCGGCCCGCAGTCGAGTATTCCGCGAGTTCGCTTCTGACATTTTTTGCACTCGGACTGGCCGCTGCGGTCGCCGGCACCTGGTTGCCGGCTCAGGACGCAGGGTCGACTCCGCC
Organism: Burkholderiaceae bacterium; assembly: GCA_035537135.1. Lineage (GTDB taxonomy): Bacteria > Pseudomonadota > Gammaproteobacteria > Burkholderiales > Burkholderiaceae_F > JACCZX01. The sequence goes on from DATLMT010000220.1 coordinate 2,157, forward strand.
TGCAGCTGCGATGAAGGCTGGTGCCGAACAGGACGCGCTGAAGCCACTCGGCCGCGCATGGCCTGGGCTGGCACTCCTCGCGGTAGCCGCTTTGCTGGTTGCGCTTCCGGCTGTAGGTGGCATTCCCGTGTTTGGCTATGCCGCAATTGCCGCAATATTGGTCGGCGCGATCGCATTGCAACCAAGATTGGCGCGGATAGTGTTCGAGCCGGTTGCTGTCGCCCTCGGGCGCGCTGAATCCAAATCAAAGTCTGCAGCGCTGCTACTAGCTGTCACGCGCATCGCGCAGGCTCCAGGGTTCGCCGCGATCGGCATGGCAGGCATCGTTGCGAGCTTCTCGCTGATGATTGCGATGGCGACAATGGTCGCGAGCTTTCGAAGCTCGGTCGACGACTGGTTGACGCGGATTCTTCCGGCCGAGGTCTACATTCGCGCAGCGCCTGGATACGGAACGGCTTTCTTTTCTGCAGCGGACATGGGGCGCATCGCATCGCATCCGGCAGTCGCGCGGGTGGAATTTTCCCGTGCGGTCAAGCTGCAGCTCGATGCGCAAAGAGCGCAGGTCACGCTGCTCGTGCGACCGATCGATATCGATAACCCTGCCGGATCGCTGCCGTTGACCGGGCCGCCAGTACAACTGCGAAACAATCTTCCGCCAATCTGGGTCAGCGAACCGATGATTGACCTCTACGGCATGCGCGTCGGTGAAACTGTCGAGCTGCCGCTTGCAGGCCGTTTCAAATCCTTCACGGTTGCCGGGGTCTGGCGCGACTACGCACGTCAATTCGGCGCGATCGCTATGCGGGCGTCCGACTATCAATCCGCGACCGGAGACAACACGCTGACCGATGCCGGTATCTGGCTGAAGCCGGGGTACCGCGCCGGACAGCTGATAGACGAACTACGCGCTCAACTAGAGTCCCCGGCGGTCGAGTTTGCGGAGACCGGCGAGATTCGCGAGCAAAGCCTGCAGATTTTTGATCGCAGGTTTGCGGTGACCTATCTGCTCGAAG
>DATLMT010000221.1:0-4098 GCA_035537135.1 Burkholderiaceae bacterium
TAACGCTGCTCAGCTCGGTCATGAACGGAATCGCGATCAGGCACACGCTCGATGGCAAGTGGGTGAACACCATCGTATTGATCAATCCGAAGCGCTGCGCGATGCGTACAGCAACCAGATACGACAGCGCCGTCAGCACCCCGGTCCAGAAGAACACGGTCCCCGTCACCGCAAGAGAAAGACCGAAGCGCTGATACAACCAGAGCGCGATCAGAGACTGCACCACAAATCCGCCGCCGAACGCATCGAGACTGAACAGACCCGCGAGTAAGTACACCAGTCGCTTCGATTTACCAAGCGGTGCGCTCGGCTGGCGCGCTCCCGCCGCAAACTCGGCGGGTAATCCGCGATAGACCATGGCCGCAAGCAAACCGAGCGCGCCATACAGAACGAACATCAGCTGCAGAGCGTTCTTGAGCGAGATGCCGACTGGCACCGCGATCATCGCGGGCAATGCCGCCGCCAGTGCTCCCACTGCGGCCAGCAAGGAGCCAACCAGGCTATAGCGTGCGAACACCGCGGTCCGATTGCGGTGGGTAACGAAGCGCGATAGCACCGCATGCTCGAGCGGCAAGAACACGCTCACATCGCCGCTCGACGGGTTTAGAGTGCCGACGACCGCGATCAGCAGCAACGGCCAGAACTGCGTGAAGAGCGCAAACCCGACGCCGGTGGCCGCCATCAGTATCGCGGCGGCCAGCAACACAGTGCGATAGTGATAACCGTTGGCGCGCAGTCCTACCAGCAGCGTAAGCAGGCCTGATCCCATCAACGTCGCAGTGGCGATCACACCGACGTCGAATGCGCCGAAGCCTAACTCCAGCAGGTAAAGCGGCAACAACAGACTTACATAACCATCACCGAACGCACGCAGCCCTCGGGCTACGAGAATGCGGTTATACGGCGCGTTAGAACCAAAGTTGCGCACTTTCGCTACGGCGTTGCGTAAACCCGCGCGCGTGCGCACGGCGGCGCTTCCGGTGCACAAGACAAGATCCAGTCGCAGTCATTGCATTTTGTAGATATTATTACCCCATCGTCGCGATATCTACAAAATTAGAAAAGAGTTTACTTGACGTCTAGGTAAAACTTGCAGAGGCAGCCGGTGATTGCGACGCAACGTTTGTTTGGATTGATAGGTACCTTGATGGCACTGTCTGTACACGCGGAAACAGTGAATTTCGATAGCTTTAAGGCGGGCGAGTTGCCCGTCGATTGGGTGGCCGGGGCCACTGGTCGGGGAACGGCGCGATGGACCATCGAAGGTGATCAATCAGCGCCTTCGAATCCAAACGTTCTAAGACAGAGCGGCGTGGCGGACTTTCCGTGGTGCGTGCTGAAGAGCACTGCGATTACCGACGGATTCGTCGAGGTCAAGTTCAAGGCGCTGGCGGGGAAGTCCGATCAGGCTGGGGGTGTGGTCTGGCGATGGAAAAATGGCGACAACTATTACGTCGCTCGCGCCAACGCGCTTGAGAACAACGTCTCGCTTTATTACACCGAAAACGGGCGGCGCCGGACGATCAAGTACGTCGACGCTCCGGTCGCAAAGAATGTCTGGCATACGCTGAGAGTGGAGTTCAGCGGTCGCGGCATTCGCGTTGCACTCGACGGAACAAACTACATCGCACTCGATGACGACCACATTGCCGGTTCGGGCGCGGTTGGGGTTTGGACCAAGGCGGACAGCGTCACAGCCTTTGACGATTTCGTCTACGGCAGCACGCCGACTCGATGATCGAGCAGAACAAGCTCAAGCGCCGCCTGTTTAAGGGGAATGCGCCGTCGAGCAATGATAGCTTTCGATCGCTCGTTTACAACGTCCATTCTCCAAAGAGTGACGTGGTTGTTTTGGCTCCCGGACTGCGTCAGACTTCGAGACGCAGGAGAGCGTCACTCTTGCATTCCGACATCGGCCCAAGCGCCTGACCTGCCATCAAGGAGTTCCGACTCATGAACACGACCGTGCTGATCTTTGCGGCCGCCAGCGCCGCTCTGCTCACCCTGCCTGCGGCTGCGCAGACCGCGCCGTCCAAGGCAGACGCAGCTGCCGGCAAGGCGCGTGTCGAGGCGGTGTGTGGCGCCTGCCATGGCGTCAACGGCGTTAGCGTCGCTGACAATATCCCGAATCTTGCCGGCCAGCGCGTGGCGTACCTCGAAGCGCAGCTGCGTGCGCTTAAATCGGGTGCTCGCAAGAACGCGGTGATGAACGCGATCGCGGCGCAACTCTCGGCCGACGACATTGCAAATGTCGCGGCCTACTTCGGCAGTCTGCAGGCAATGAACACGACCGCGAAGTCGGATCCGTTCGCTGCGCTCGTGAGGACGAATGTCACGTTCCCCGAAGGCTACAAGTCGACCTTCAAGATGTATCAGACGGTCAACCGCCCGGACATAAATCAGGTGCGCTACCTGTGGGCCAATCCCATTGCATGGCAAGCGGCCAAGGACGGCAAGCCGCTGCCTGACGGCTCGGTGCTATTGCTCGAACAGCACGCAGCCAAACTCGAGGGCGGCAAGCCGGTCACGGGTGCCGACGGCTTCTTCGTCAGCGACCGCCTGCTCGGTTTTGCGCTGATGGGCCACGGCCCCGGCTGGGGTAAAGACATCCCGGAGATCCTGCGCAACGGCGACTGGAATTACGCCGGCTTCACGCCGGATATGAAACTGCGCGCCGGCCTCAGCACCGGCGAGTGTCTGGCCTGCCATAAACCACTCGACAAGGCTAACTATCTATTTTCGAACGACCCGCTTACCGCCGCGGCCAAACGTTAAAACGGGCTTTCTGGACGCCGGCGCAGGATTCTCGCGGAGCGCGGCTGGTTGTCTGTTCAGTGTTGGGCCCCCGTGGCAAATCTGCCGCGGGTGCGGTGTCAGACCGCATGAAGACCCGCGTTTCGCTGCTTGCCCTGCCTGCCCTCGCTGCCGTCTTTGTTTTCGCGATGCCTGAGCTCAACGCACAGACGACTGCGGCACAAGCGGCCCAGCGCGTGATTGAGGCCACCGCACCCGCGCAGCGCGGAGAGTTGTTGCTGCCATTCAGTGAAGCGCTTCGCAGCGACTGGAACTACACGCCGCGCCGGCGCGACGGCGTGGCGTGGAAGGCGATGTCGAGTGCACAGCGCGAGGCGACCACCGCTCTACTGCGCACGGCCTTGAATGAGCGCGGCCTGGACAAGGTGCGCGCCGTGATGGCGCTGGAGATCACGCTGCGCCAGCTTGAGGCGTTCGGCTTTTCGCGCGACCCCGAAAACTACGCGCTCGCGATTTATGGCAAGCCGGGCCTCGGCGGATGGGGCTGGCGCATCGAGGGCCACCACCTCTCGCTGCACTTCAGCCTCGACGGCGATCGCTACGTATCGACGCTGCCGCAGTTTTTCGGTGCGAACCCGGCTGTGGTGCCGCGCGACCTGGAAGGAGCACCGCGCGAGGGCTTTCGGCTGCTCGGCAGCGAGGAGGATTTGGCCCGTCAGTGGCTCGCAAGCCTTACTCCGTCTCAGCGCACGCGCGCGATCTTCGACACGCGACCTTTTGGTGACGTCGTCAGTGGCAACGCTCCGCGTGCGCGGCCGCTCGATGCCGTGGGGCTACCTTTCGCGGAGATGGACGCCGCGCAACAGGCACAAGTGCTGAACCTGATCGGCGCGTTCGCCGATCACCTGCAGCCAGAGCTCAGCGAAGCGCGGCTCGCGCGTGTGCGCGCGGCTCCGCTCGATGCAATTCGCGTCGGGTGGGCCGGATCGGATCAGCCGCGTCAGCCGCACTACTTTCGCATTCAAGGCGCAAACTTCCTCATTGAGTTGGACAACTCGGGCGGCAATCACATCCACTCGGTGTGGCGCGACTTCGAAGGCGATTTCGGCCGTGACGTGTTGCGAGAGCACTATCGCGGCGCGGAGGGCACGACGCATCGGCATGGCAAGCGCTGAACGGCTGATCGCATGCGTGAGGAAGTGCAGACAAACCGACATGTCTGCGACTCGTTCCCCATTTACTCCAGCCGCTTCTCCTTCAAGAGTGCCGACGCTAAGTCCGCAATCTCAACATGAAATACCCACGCCCTTGTCGTAACCCATGATCTCCGCGCCTTGAAAGTCT